>JAZQHI010000083.1:0-33463 GCA_045540535.1 Acutalibacteraceae bacterium
CAGAACGACATGGCTACGATCCGACTTCATCATCAAAAACAAGACTGCTATCCTCATAAATCAACTTTTTCTCAGCCGAATCCGACTGAGTTGGAGCATTGCCGTTAAGGAAATAGATGAAACGGGAATTCAACTGTCTGAAACTGCCCTTATACCCATTTTCAAAAGCAGTATAATCCTTGGGATTATAAACTGTTACATTGCCAACCTGTGTATACTGACGGTTTAAAAGTCTCTGCACAACAGGAGTAGCCATTGTCAAACAAGCATTACTGCAATTTTCAGCATATGCCTCAATTATGATTTTATCCCCCGAAACAGCCCCGATTTCCATGGCATCAAAGGCTATACTTTCTGTAAATTCTTCGTAACCGCCGATTTTTGGCCATACTGTTTCGTCGTTTTTAAGTATTCTTAATTTTATTCTGCCTGCGCCCTTTGAGATTTCAAAAAAACTGCTGAAATCATAATAACCTCTTGCAGGAACATTGAATACCAGCGACATTCCGCCGCTACCGTCACCAAAGGCAAATTTAAGACTTTCCTCTTCAAAAATATAACCGCAATCTGGCATATCCTTTTTATAAAGCATTTTGCTGTATGAATCGTAATAATCAGCCGTCGCTACAGTTTTATCCGCAGTTTTTAAAATTTCATAGTTCCATACAGAACCCTCGGGAATTACACATTCCCCAACATAACTGCTGTCTCCGTAAGGTCTTTCCCACAAAGGCGAAAATGTGGTATCATCCAGATTATTAGCATCCTTGGCATCAGCAACTGTAATGCTCGGAGTTGAATCAATAAGGCAGGTAGCCGAGGAGGAAGTTCCATAAAATTCGATAGAAATTACGTCTCCATCTTTAACATCACAAACTGCTTTTAATTCAGATTTTCCTGTAGATAATTCCTCCCAATCAGTATTTGCAGGATAAATTCTTTCACCGTTTTTAAGAACCCTCGCATACATACCTGCCGAAGAACTCTTAAGGGGAACCGATATCGTAGCATTACCCGAATCGGGTGATATAAACTCAAATGCAATACCTGCATTTGAGTTCTTAACCTGCACCTTACCGCTTTCGTAATAGTAACCCGTAGTACCAATATTGTCGTTGTAAAGCATTTTCCAACCGCTTCGCAGAGTATTTATTTCGGTATACTCTACTGTGTCGGCCTTATTCCGGATTATATAAAGATTCCATCTGTTCATAATAGGGCTATGTTTTCCTATATTTGAACCGTCACTATGGAAAACACGGTTATCACTGTAATCAGAGTAATTATACGTGGTGGAACTACCGTTATAGTTGCTGGTACCCATTACCGCAGTAACAATAGGATTACCAAGCGATATATTAAGTGCCGTATCATCCTCGGCAGAGGTCTGATAAACCTCTATCGCTACTGCCTCACCTTTTTTTAACGCCACCTGACTCACAGGAAAACTACCCACAGGATTAAGTTCATCAGAAGTTACATTTATCGAAAGCCAGTCACCGTCACCCGAAATAACAGTTTCTTTTTGCTTTGAATCTATATGAACAACACGGTATTTCACCTCAGCATCGGTAACATCAGAGTTATTCTCTACTCTCAACGTTCCGCCCAAATCATAGATACCGTCCTTCGAAGCCGTAAATTTTAAATGAGAACCGTATTTGAATGAGGTCTTTGAGGTTGCTGTAAATACAACCTTTCTTGCCGCCTTACTGTCATAAAGAGTATAACCCGTATCGGCGGTCTTGTTGATTAATGTATTATTATCAAATTCATCAGCAATCACAACCGAGCCTACACCCGAAACACCGCCTGTATAAGGGTATGCCGTAGCCTCAAGTTCTTCTTTGAGTATCTGATTATATTTATCAGGGTCATTAACCTTATTGTATTCCTGACGGAGTTGCTTAATAAAACCGTCAATATCGTCTATCAGGCATATATTATCAAAGGTTATGTCCGTTCCGTTAAAGTTTGTAGCGGAGGAAGTAAAATTCCCTGTATTTGAATCCTTATACTTTATATTTTGTAAAAGGATTTCACAATACTTGTATTTTCCCTCTGCTATACCTGTACGAATTGATTCGTCATAAAGGCTCAACGGTATTACCACATAATAACCGCCGTCACAGTATTTACTGTAACCCAAATCATCCTTTGAGGTAGTAGTGGAAGAAACAGCGGAAACCACCGTATTATTCGGATTTGCCCCAGAAACATAATAAACATTATCACTCTGCCCAGAAGTAGTGGATAACAGACTTTTATTAGTCTCTCCGAATGCTACCCTGAAAGTCTGGAGCATTTCTTCTTCGGTTTTAATGAAAAACACAACTGCTTTAGCCTTGGCCTTTACTATGCCTTCCGTTTCCAGATAAATTCGGGCAAGACTCTCATTACTCTTGGTTTTCATGACAAGTCGGTTATCAGAAATGCTTTTGCTTTCAAATCTGGAAAAGGTGACCGAATCCAGATCACTTTCGGAATTGAAAGCATTTATGTAGTAAGGTGCAACCTTCTGTGCCTGATATGCCTTAAAACTTCTGACAGCAGAAGCCGCAATCTGCGTACCGTTCTTGAGGGCCAAAACCTGCAATTCATAGGTTTCGCCACCCTCCAAAGGCTCACTTTGAGAGGATTTCCATTCTGTTTCTTGCAAATTTATTGAGTGGATTTTTCTTATATCTTCATAGATATTCAGAATATACTCATCTGCATCCGTAAAGGATTGCCAGTTCACCTTTGCATAGGAATCATCTGCATACCAATCTGCAAGGGGGGCTTCAAACCCTTCTGTAGAGATTTCAAAAACCGCTTTTTCAGCAAAATCACGTACACCGTATGTCCAAACGCTGTCCTTTGCAGGGGCTGAGCCCTCTGTAAAATCATTCAGCAAAGGATAATTCACCGCGGGTTCTGCCGCAGCCGAAGTTAAAATAAATACTATATTAACCGTACTTATCAAAAACGTAACCGTCAGAATTAAAGTTAACAGTTTTTTGGAGAAATTATTCAATTTTTTCATAACAACCTCCCTTAAGTCAGCCTAACATATTCCGTAAATAAATATGGGTGAGCCTGTAATCTCGAGTTCGACCTTGCCGTTTTCGGCTTTATATATTTTACTGTTACCCATAATATCCGTAACAGTAACCTCTTCGCCCACAGCATCAAAAATTCTCTTTTCACTCTCAAGCCAACGACTCTGCCAGGCAGGCATTGGAATTCTTTCAAGTTGGTTTACTCTGCCATAAGCATCGGTATTAGGCTGAATATAAATATTCGACCACATAACGGCAAATTCACCGCCATCCTTTTTGTTTACACGGAATGCTCTCAATGTGCCGTATTCATCCTCTTCATACTTATGGAAAAACTCGCATTTTTCTACACCGTCAAATTTACGGGTCAGATTAGCAAGTGCCGCCGCCCACGGCTTTGGCATATATCTCCCGTACAAATCCGAATAGTAACAGGCACCGAAATAATTTTCATTCCAATTACCTGTTCCAACCAGAAAACTTGTTCTGTCAAAAAGGCAATAATAATTTATCATTTCTGCCCCTGCCTCAAGGAAAAACAGGGCTATTCGTGTGTTAAAATCCGCAACGGTGCGGTTATCAATTTCGCACTTATTATGCACATTAGAGGGGTATCCTGTCTCACCGAACATAAGTCTTTTTTTGCCGTATCTTCTGCAGATTCTCTTCCAACGCACCACCGCATACTCATTGGAAAAAAGACTTGCAAACATACTTGACATCTGATTACTGAAACATTTATCAGGTCCTGTAGGACTGCTGTAAGAATGAATATCAATAATACCTGATTTATCCCAAAGTCCCGACTCATAAAAAGCCTCAAGCCATTCGGTCGAACCGTGGCAGTTGCTTTCCCAAACTACATTGTGCAGTTTTTCGGGATATTTTTCAGACAGATAATCATAAGCCGGCTTAAAACTGTTAGGATAAAAGGTTTCATTTATATATTTTACAGACTTATCGTAATTTGCCTTGCAGTATTTATCAGCTTCATTTGAAAGCAGAAGTATCTCTGCCCTATCCTTCCATTTAGCCGAAACGTCCTTAACTGTTTCTACATATTCCTCTATTTTTTCGGAGTCATTATTAACCGGTATTCCTATAAGTTGACGTGTAACGCCTCTTTCTTTCAGTAAATCGGAAAGAGTAAAATTATCATACTGGCGGTCAATTCTTATACATGAAAGACCCATTTTACCTACAAGTTCAGCAACCGGCAGATACACCTGCTCGTTATTATCTGTATGCGGAGCATCTATACCGAAAGGGTTTTCCTTACGATATTTGAATTCGTATTCTTCTATCATTGCAAATGGATAACATTCCTTATACTCGGTTTTACCGTCGGTAACATACAGGTTGAGAAAATACATACCGTATTTACTAAGTTCTATACTTATATTACGGTTAGCCTCCTCACCTGACTGCAGTTTATTATTATAATAAACTTTTGAGAGTACTATCTCACCATCATAATCAATAATATTGTACTTAGCATTAAAATTGATTTGCTTATCAGTAAGGTTTGAAACGTTAATATTAATTTTTAGTTCCTTACCCATAAACAAAGTAGAATGAAGATTATTTTCCACCGCCTCAACACCTGCGGCAAATTCCATATCCTTGCCTTTGAAATAGGAATGATAGGTGGCTTTATTATCGTTATTAACCGTCGCAATGCTCATATTGTAACGGTATTCATATTTATCGGTATCTTTAACGATTTCCAAAGGCAGACTGACCGAAGAAATCCTGTTGATTTTA
Organism: Acutalibacteraceae bacterium; assembly: GCA_045540535.1. GTDB lineage: Bacteria > Bacillota > Clostridia > Oscillospirales > Acutalibacteraceae > UBA737. Next base: position 4,806 of record JAZQHI010000083.1, read on the forward strand.
ACCTGCTTTGAACTGTTATGGTCACGTACAAAGGTGTAAAGGGCATAATCGCCGTATTCATCCGAGAAAACCACCGCATCGGTCTCTTTGTGGACAAAATCGCCATCCTCAGGATAATTCCAATAATAGGCAACTCTTTTTTTACTTTTATCGCAATCATTTAATCTTGTACGCTTAAAATTGCATTTTGTATTAAATATAATACCCTTAAATTTACTGTCCGAAATTAAGGAACTCTGGTCTATTCCGTCACAGTAAATATAAGCCTCTATATCCATACATGAATTTTTGAAAATATAAGTATTGGAAAGTTCTTTCAGGTATTCAAACTCGCCCTCAGCAGAATAATAAACCTTTACTCCGTCAAATTCACCCGATTTTAAAGGTTCAAATCTCTTTAAGGAAATCTTCCTGATTATTTCTTCGCCCTTGTTGTTTTTAAGGTTAAATTCACCTGCACCCCTGAAAGCCTGAATCAATTTACCCTCTTTTGTAATGAGTGCAATAACCTCGGTATTATCATTCTTAATACCGTAAAAATACCCGTTTCCTTTATAAAAATAACTGTAATCTTCTTCGCAAAAATCTGTTTCCTCAAATTTTTTACCGTTATCCTTAACAGAGGTTGCTGCACAGTCCCCGAATTTGCCTGGAAAAGCACCATATTTTTCAGCATCCTCTACATTATTAAAATTTCCAAGAGAGATGTTTTCTTCATTTTCCAAATGCCAGTTTCTTATATCCAACATCCGTTTTCCTCCCGTCAGTCTCCTATAAATGCGCCGTTTTCAACAAGAATTTTCTGTATCTGCTTAACATCCAGTTCTTTTGCTGCTCCGCCCTTTTCGGAAAGCAGAGCCGCCGCCACACCTGCCGCCTCACCTGTAGAACAGCAGATAGGCATTATGCGGATGGATGCCTGAGTTTCATGGTCGCAGGAAATACATCTTCCTGCAACAAGCAGATTATCACAGTCCTTGGCAACTATACTGCCGTAAGGAATAGTATAATACTCTCCCGCCTTGAAAAACAAATGGTGTGTTCCGCCACCCTCGGGATTATGTATATCAATATCGTAGTTTCCTGCCGCAATGGCTGTATCAAATTTAGTGGTAGCCAAAATCTCCTTACAGGTAAGTTTATGTTCACCCTTAACCATACGGCTTTCTCTTACACCTATGGAAGATGCACTTATTGCAATCTGTGCATTTTTAAAGGAAGAGAAATTATCACGCAGGAAATTGAAAAGTTCCAACATCTGCTCTCTGGCTTCCATTTCTGCACAACTTAAGTCGAATGGGTCTGTAGGATTGAGTTTTACAATACGTGTTGAGTTAAAATGTACCATATTGTCGATCAAAGGCTTGAATGTAAGCACATTTTCGCGGGGGTTCTTAATTTTACCCTCCGCCTGATATTCGCGGTAAAGTTTAAGTATTTCAGGCTTTTGCTTTATAAAATCTTCATAACAGACATTAGAAACCCTGAAACAAAGTGTCATAGGTTGACAAAGGCTATCCTGTGGTCTGCCCAAATCAAACTCACATCCTGCAAATACCGAAAGATTTCCGTCACCCGTAGCATCAACAAAGCAGTCACCCTCTATCTTGTTTTTTCCTGCAACCGATACAACCTCGATCGCATTAATTTTTCTGCCAGTTTTATCTACATCGCAAAGTGTTGTATGAAAAAGAATATCAACTCCGTATTCTTTCATCATTCTATCAAGAATAATTTTAAGATATTCAGAATCAAAGTCAGCAAAATCGTCTATAACATTATACTTATTTGAAACGGATAAACGTTTATTGATTTCTTCAAATATTCCTCTAGTCAAAAACTTTCGTTCCACTTTGCCGTTTTCTTTCATCACATTAGTATAAAACGGCATATACGGCATAACCAATGAATTGATGGCGGCACCTCCCAAAGCACCACTTTGCTCAATAAGAAGAACCTTTTTTCCACTTCTTGCCGCCGCCAAAGCAGCACCTATACCTGCAAACCCGCCGCCAACGACAACAACATTATATTTTTCCATTTCAACACCTCTATAAGCAATTGCCACTATATAATTATCTGTGTATAAACAAATTTGGATTAAATTTCCACTTAATGTTTAAGTGGATTTTCTTGAATTTTGCCTTAATCGTAACAAAAAGTACCGCTAATTCCAAAAAACACAGAGAACCGCAAAAAGATTATATCATACTTGAATAAAAAATAGTATATACGATATTATACAATTTATGGACAATTTTAAACCAAAAACTTCGTAATTATGCTCCTTATAGGCGAAAACAAATTTTTTAATAATATATATCACAAAAATTTCCCTATAACAAATACATAAATGTCATCAACCCAATTCGATAGAAATTGATGAAAGTAGAAAATAAAGTAAAACCTATAATTTAGTCTCAACATAAACAATCAGCACGGCATAATGCCGTGCTGATTTGGTTTTTTCTATGATTTTTTAAATTTATGCTATGAGCCAAGCAAACCGTTCCATATTGTTACTTCGGTATGTACCGTACTCTTGCTGATTTTAAACACTTTAGCAGTAGCGCGCACTGTAGCCCCTGTATCCAATATGTACTCACCCAATACTACCGCTCTGCAAGGCTCTGTTTCCCTCATACAATCAACTCCTAATATACTAATTAATTGTATGAATATTTTTTTTGAAATATAACTTTTAAACGAACACTGTTCGAGTTTGTTGAAAATAATTATATTTGCCTATTGACAAAATACCGTATTACTCATATAATACAGTTAAAGCGTATTAGTCGTGTGATACAGTTGATTATGGAAAGGTGAGTTTACACCATGGTTTCGTTTGAGAATTTTATAGCAGAAGACGGTATTCCTATTTATTTACAAATTGTCCGTCATATTAAAAGAGATATTGTTGCGGGTGTTATTGTGGACGGTGACGAAGTTCCATCTCGCAGAGTGCTTTCGGCTCTGCTTGGTCTTAACCCTAACACTATTCAAAAGGCATATCGCATTCTTGAGGAAGAAAAACTAATGGAATCACATTCAGGTGCAAAAAGTTATATGGTTTTAAATGATGAATCAATAGCGCTTATTCGCAAAGAACTTCTCGAAAACGATGCAATGTCGATAGTAAATTCGCTAAAGCAAATGGGGCTTTCAAAGGCTGATGCCGTTGCTTTAATTGAAAAATATTGGAAATGAGGCGAAAAAAATGAAAAAGCATTTATCGGTGTTTGGGTTATTTGCCCGAAGTTCAATATATAAAGTTATTGGTATATTAGCCTTTCTTTTAATAGCAGAAGTGGGTTTATTCGGAGTGGCGCTTGCCAGAGATTTGTCCGAAGACTATACTGCAAGATTTGAGCATTTTGTAGAAATAAGCCATGTTAATTTATGTTTAGGAGTAGCCTTTATTTTAATCACCGTTGTTTTATGCTTGCCTGGAACGGAATTCGGTTCTAAAGTAGGATATACAATTCAAAGACTGTCCGTTAGCGAAAGAACGGTATTTTATTATCAAGCAGTTTTTAACACTTTAACATACATTCTTTTGTGGGCGTTTCAGATAGGTGTTTTGTACGTCTTAGGCCTTTGGTACTGCATTTCTGTTCCCGCTGATGCCATAAACAATCAATCTGTTTTTTTAGCCTTTTACAGAAACGACTTTATGCACACAATTTTACCCCTTTCGGAAGTAATGCTATGGATTCGCAATTTCTTGCTTATTATATCTTTGAGCGTTGCTTCGGCGGAATTTCCGTATATACAGCGCAGAAAAAAACACAGTACATTTATAGTTCCAATTGCAATTTTTATATTGTTATTCTTTGTAACCGGTATCGGTAACGTAGAAAACATTGCGGCCTCGATAATAATTTTTATTATTGTTGTTTGCAAAACACTTTACGATATCTATCATAAGGAGGATTCTTATGATAAATAAATTTTTAACCAAATACTCCCCGCCAGGATTAGAACTAAAACAGGAAAAGGCAGTTTTTGCCTGGGGAATTTCCCTTTCGGTTCTTTACAGCACATTTGATTATTTTGCAAGGTTTGTTGAAGCGCATCACAAATTATATGAACGTATCGACGGCAAACTTGTTCTTAACATTAATGCTACTATGCCAAATTTCCGCTCGCTAATAAGTTATAATTTTATTGGTTTTGCGGCACTTGCTGTAATAATGTTGGGATTTATTGTTTACCACTATGCTTATTACCGACAAGGCAGTATGAGCATTTACCTAATGAAAAGATTACCTGAAAAACAAGAAATGCACACGCGAGCACTTACTTTGCCGATACTTGTTATGTTTATATGTATCGCGACAGCATTTATTTTGTTAATGACATATTTTGCGGTTTATATGCTCTTTACACCTAAAGCATGTTTAGCGCCTAATCAGTGGCAAATTTTATGGAGGTTGTTCTAATGATTGAAATAAAAAATGTAACTAAAACATATTCGGCAAAACCTGCTCTTTCGGGAGTTAATTTAACACTTCCCAGAGGTGAGATTGTTGGATTATTCGGAGAAAACGGTGCAGGCAAAACCACACTTATGAAATGTATTCTTGGGTTTATAATGCATCGCGGTGAAATAACCCTTGACGGCGAACCTATAACCACAAAAAATATTGCAAAAATCTCCTTTGCTACAAGTGAGCATTCTTTCTTCCCAAATCTTTCCCCGCAAGCACATAGGGAGTTTTATATGGAGCATTTTCCTAAATTTTCAGAAAAAAGATTTAACGGTCTTATGGAGTTTTTTGAATTACCTATGGAAAAAGCATTAAAGGGCTTTTCTACAGGACAGAAAAATCAGTTTGAAGTTATCCTTGCGCTTTGCCAAGGTGCTGACTATATACTGATGGATGAACCGTTTGCAGGAAACGATGTTTTTAACCGCGAAGACTTTTACAAGGTCTTGCTTGGTATTCTTGAACCCAATGAAACGGTTATTCTTTCTACCCATTTAATTGAAGAAGTATCAGATTTTATCGGTCGCGCAATTCTTATTCGCAAGGGTGAAATAATTGGGGATGTAACAACCATGGAACTTGAAGAAAGCGGCAAAACCTTGCTGAATTTTATTAAAGAAACCTACGATTACCGCGCCGACCGTGTAAGTCGTGCTTTAGACGAAATATCGGGAGATGATGCAGAGTGAAGAAAATTTACGCCATTATAACTGTTCTCGTTCTGCTTTCGTGTTGTGTATTCGGTTTAGTTACAACAACAGTTAATGCCGAGCGAAACCAAGTAACTATAACAGAAAAAATTATTTACGGCGATAAATCTGCCGCAGAAGGTCTTGAAATAACAACCGTTAACCACTTAAATTACAGATTATATTGGAAAACCGATTATACTATTGGCAATGATTCTCTTACAAAAACCGATTTTTCTTTTTACCCAAGGCAGTTTTTCGGCAAACAGACAGAGCGCAGATATGAGGGAATTCAACTTGATGACGGCATTGAATACGGTTTTTATGATGATTCACCTTTATCAAAACAAAGCGGAATTCAAAAGGCTTACAAGGAACTTTTTGATACAGCCGAAAACGGCGAAGAAAAAACAAAGAAAGTGTATTTAAAAGATTATTATGACTATTATCCTTTAGGTATTGGATTTGACCTGCCACATACAAACTGGTACAGATATGACGGCGAAAATCTTAAGGGTGAGCCTTACGATGCTTTATATGTCACCGAAAAATTCCGAGAATACTTTAAAATCCCTGTCCTAGATTCTGATACATTAACAATAAGTGTCGAAAAAGGCGAAGACGGAAACAGTTACAGCACCGGTGCAGACGAAATGGGTATGTTTCAACTATATGCTATAGGGACTGTCGCGCGTTCAAACAACAGATGTTTCTTTTCAATTAACAACCGCAAATATGTAAATACTGAGAATAACAATTATAATGAAGTTGAATATATTGACACAAGTATGATTTCGGGCGGATACGGTATATATTCATTTTATTACTGCGGTGGTGACAGTGCAAGCAGAACCGGCATTCTTGCAGATAGGATTGAAACCGTTTTCCCTCTCGACAGCAAAAGTGAAGTGACACATATATCGCTTAATGAGGACGAAACAAAACTTCTTTTATTCACAGTTGAAAATAATTTCTTTTACCTTACCGTTATTGATATTGAAACAATGACCGCCATTCAAAAAATCCAAATAAATGGCACTAAAGGAATGGGAAATGTTTATGAGTATGACGATTTTATTGTAGCAGATACGGGCGAATGTATATCGGTAATATCTATTACAAACGGAACATATAATTTAGATTTCACCGTAAAAAAAGCCAGTTTTATTGACGAAACATTCCAAGACATCTGGAACGCAGACTGTATGGATTATAAGGACGGCAAACTGGTTTTAATAGCAAATACTTTTGATAAGGAAACGGGTTACGAAGTTTGTGATTTTGATGTGTCTGTCTACGATAAAAGCGGTCTTGTATTTTACGGAATTTATGATAACAGTTTAGATTTTGACCGATTAAATAATTCGTTTAGTTATGACTGCCACCCTGCCGATATAAACCCGAATACAATTAAATGGAAATGAGGGCTGGTTCTGTTATGACAAAAGTACTGAAAATTATCGGTTTAATGTCGCTTTCTTTAATTATTGTTATTGGTATATATTTATCCATAACACCCAAAACGCTTGATTTTAGAGGTACTGTAGTAGAAATTACGGTTTTGGAAAATAAAACTACATTTTATATTGAGCAACCAACAGGCGCATCATACACCGTAGTTGCTGACAATAAAACGAAAGTCACGCCTTGCCACAAAGACGACCCCAGCATCAACTTAAACGATATAAAGGTTGGAAACACTATAGAGGGCGACTACAAATGGCTTACGAAAAATAACGAGGCAAAATATATAACTGTTTGGTATGAGAACTAAATAAAAACACTCTTGTGGAAATTACAATTGAGGTGTATAATCAAAATAACTGATAAAACAGAAGATTATAAAGAGGACGGCTTATATGAAAATTATTGATTTGCTAAAAAAGGAAACCCTTTCGCTTTCTTTTGAAGTTTTTCCGCCAAAAACCGATACTGCGTTTGAAAATGTAAGAACTGCTACAGAAGAAATTGCCAAACTTCGCCCTGCGTTTATGAGTGTTACCTATGGAGCAGGTGGCGGAACGAGTAAATACACATTGGATATTGCAAAACAGATAAAGGAACGGTATGATGTGCCGTCTTTGGCGCACCTTACATGCGTTTCGTCATCAAAAGAAACCGTGCGTGAGCGCATTGAAGATATTAAAGCGGCATGCATACAAAACGTTATGGCGCTAAGGGGCGATATCCCGACAGAACTTCTTTCTTCTGACAAAAGCCGTTGGGACTATCATCACGCGATAGAACTGGTAAGAGAACTTAAAGAATCAGGTGCGGATTTTTGCATTGGCGGCGCGTGTTACCCTGAAATACACCCTGAAAGTAAAAATCAGAAAGAGGATATTAAACACCTTAAAGAAAAGGTAGATGCCGGTTGCGAGTTTCTTACAACCCAAATGTTTTTTGATAACAACCTGCTTTATAACTTTCTTTATAAAATCCGCGAAGCAGGAATTACTGTACCTATAATTCCGGGGGTTATGCCGATAACCAACGCAAATCAGGTTGAGCGCGCAATAAAACTTTCGGGTTCTTTTATGCCGCAGCGTTTTAAAAGCCTTGTTGATAAATTCGGGTCTAGTCCTGATGCTATGAAACAGGCAGGTATAGCCTACGCTACCGACCAGATTATAGATTTATACGCTAACGGTATTACCAACGTGCACGTTTATTCAATGAACAAACCTGATGTTGCCGCTAAAATACAGAGTAACCTCAGCGATATTTTAGGAAAATGAATTCTGTAATTTTAACTAAAACATACATAGAGCCGCCGTTTTGTGAAAACGAAATATTGCGCTATGCCGCGTGCGGCGAACCTGATAAAGAGGTATCGGCACTTTTAAAAGAGTGCATAAGCGAAATAAAAAATAAACTTACATATAAGATTTGTTACACCGAACTCCCACTCAAAATAAATGGTGATATTTGCGATTTTGAGGTATTTCAGTTCAAATCCCAAAAACTAGCACTTCACCTAGGGAACTCTGAAAAAGTTGTCCTTTTTGCCGCAACAATAGGGGTTGAAATTGACCGCCTTATCGGGAAATACGGAAGAATTTCCCCCTCAAAAGCGCTAATATTTCAGGCAATTGGCACTGAACGGATAGAAGCCCTTTGCAACACTTTTTGCACGGATATTAAAAAGGAATATAACAAAGACCTAAAACCGCGTTTTAGCGCAGGCTACGGCGATTTAGCCCTTGACACTCAAAAGGATATTTTCGCCCTTTTAAATCCCGAGCGAAGAATTGGGCTTACTTTAAACAGCAGTCTTATAATGTCCCCCTCAAAATCGGTTACGGCTTTTGTGGGAATTAGTGAAAAATAAAACAAATTAACGGCAGAGGTGTCTAATGAATTTCAGAGAATACTTAAAAAATAACATCGTTTATCTTGACGGCGGAATGGGAACACTACTTCAAGAACGCGGTTTGAAGGCAGGCGAGCATCCTGAAATATGGAATATAACCCACCCTGATATAATTACCGATATACACAAGGCTTATTTTGATGCAGGCAGTAATGTGGTTTGTACTAACACATTCGGCGCAAACAGTCTTAAATTTGCCGACGACGAACTTGAAGAAATTATAAAATCGGCTATAGAAAACGCTAAAAAAGCAAAAGAATATTCCGTATCAAAGAGCGAAAAATTTGTAGCGCTCGATATCGGTCCTTCGGGAAAACTTTTAAAACCGCTTGGTGACCTTGATTTTGAAGATGCGGTAAACCTATTTGCAAAAACGGTTAAACTAGGTTCCAAATACGGCGCGGATTTAATTATAATTGAAACTATGAATGACAGTTATGAAACAAAAGCCGCTCTGCTTGCCGCTAAAGAAAACAGCGAACTTCCCGTAATCGTTTCTAATGCCTACGGCGAGGATGCAAAACTTATGACGGGGGCGAGCCCTTCCGCAATGGTAGCAATGCTTGAAGGTATGGGCGCGGACGCATTGGGCGCTAACTGTTCCCTGGGTCCTAAGCAACTACGCGGCGTTGCCGAAGAACTATTAGAAAAAGCATCTGTCCCTGTTATATTAAAACCCAACGCGGGACTACCCAAATCGGTTAACGGCAAAACTGTGTTTGATGTAACAGCGGACGAGTTTGCCGATGAAGTAGCGGCACTAATTAAAAAAGGAATTCGTGTAGCAGGCGGATGTTGCGGTACTACACCCGAATACATAAAATCGCTTTATAATAAAACGTTCCAACTCTCACCCGTTGCTATAACCCCAAAAAACATTACCGTTGTTTCTTCTTACACTCACGCTGTAGAATTTCATAACGAACCGATACTTATCGGTGAAAGAATAAATCCAACAGGTAAAAAACGGTTCAAACAGGCACTTATTGATAACGATATGGACTATATTTTGTCCGAAGGTGTTAATCAGCAAGAAAAAGGTGTACATATTTTAGACGTTAATGTAGGACTTCCCGATATTGACGAAGTGGGTATGCTCAAAAACGCGGTTTGTGAACTGCAGGCAGTTACCGACCTGCCTTTACAGATTGACACCGCTAATATCACCGCTATGGAACAGGCACTTCGCCGTTATAACGGAAAAGCAATGATAAATTCCGTTAACGGCAAGAAAGAATGTATGGAAGCAGTTTTTCCGCTTGTTAAAAAATACGGCGGATTGGTAGTTGCCCTGACTCTTGACGAAAACGGAATTCCTGACACAGCAGAGAAAAGGGTTGAAATTGCCGAAAATATTTTAAAGGTTGCCGCTCTTTACGGCATTGATAAAAAGGATATCATTTTTGTCACACTCGCTATGACTGTAAGTGCTGATAACAATGCCGCTATTGCAACACTTTCTTCCCTTAAAGTTATAAAAAACAAACTCGGTTGCCATACATCCCTTGGTGTTTCAAATGTTTCGTTCGGACTACCCAACCGCGACGCTGTAAACGGTACATTTTTTGCGCTAGCCCTTGAAAATGGGCTTTCCGCCGCAATTATTAACCCCTATTCTGCAGAAATACGTAAAACATATTATACCTATAAAGTGCTCAAAGGTTTAGATGAAAACTGCGCCCAGTATATAGGCGCGGCAGAATCGTTTGCGGCAGCGGTATCCACTACTGCTGACACAGTATCCAAAAGTCAGGAAAAATATGCTTCCGAACTTCAGCGTTCGGTTATTAGAGGTTTTAAGGAAAAGGCGGCAGAGATTACAAAATCACTTCTTACAAGCACTAATCCGCTCGAAATAGTTAATAATGAAATTATCCCCGCCCTTAATACTGTGGGACGCGGTTTTGAAAATAAAACGGTATATCTGCCACAGTTACTTATGAGTGCCGAGGCTGCAAAAAGCGCTTTCGAGGTTATAAAAGGCTTTATGTCGGGAAAAGAAAAGGCTACAGAAAAAGCCACCTTTGTTATTGCTACTGTTAAGGGCGATATTCACGATATCGGTAAAAACATTGTAAAATTATTGCTCGAAAATTACGGATTTAAAGTAGTAGATCTTGGCAAGGATGTCCCACCAGAACAAATAGTCCAAAAGGTTGTGGAACTTAAGGCATCTTTAGTAGGACTAAGCGCTCTTATGACAACCACCGTTCCCGCTATGGAAGAAACGATAAAACTTATCAGAAAAAATGCACCTTGGTGCAAAATTATAGTAGGCGGCGCAGTGCTTACAAAAGAATATGCCGACAAAATCGGCGCTGATATGTACGCTAAGGACGCTATGGAAGGCGTTCGCTACGCCGAATCCGTTGTGAATTAAACGGTTTAATATCTAATCAAAGCAAAAAGGCTTTCCCTGATAAACGGGAAAGCCTTAAATTTTATATATTCCTTAAAAATTCAACTGCTGTTTTAATGTCCTTTGCGGGATTTTCGCCAACCTCGCGTTCAATGGTAAGATAACCACTGTACCCTATTTTTTCGTGTGCTTCAAGATACTCCTTAAAAGGCACATTACCCTCACCCAAAGGTAGTTCTTTAAATAACATTTGATTTTTGAATTCTTCGGGCATAGGGTGTGTAACTTTATAGATATATTCAGGGTTACAGTCAACTAATTTTATACCGTCTTTAGCGTGGGTGTGAACTATGTATTTTGAAAGATTATCTACCGCTGTAACAGGATTATCCCCCGTAACCATAACAAGATTGGCAGGGTCAAGGTTAACCGCCACACCCGTAGAATTAAGGCTGTCAAGAAAAGCCTTTAAAACGGCAGAGGTTTCGGGTCCGGTTTCCACCGCAAAATGAGCATCAAGTTTATCGGCGTATTCTGCCAACTTAGCGCACGCCTCTCTCATAACTTTATATCTATCGTGATTAGGGTCACTGGGTACTACACCTATATGTGTTGTAACAATATCAGTTCCAAGTTCTTTTGCAAGGTCTATTACCCTTTTTGATTTTTCGATAAGTTCGGCATTTTTTTCGCGGTCGCCAAATCCCATTCCAAAATCGCCGCAAAGCGCGGAAATTTCGAGTCCGCCATATCCAAGCATTGAAAGCAGTTCTGCCTTTTTGTCCTTGGTCATATTCTGAGGTGCAAATTCACCCGTAGTAGCAAAAATCTGCACGCCGTCAAGCCCTAAACTGCTCGCCATTTCAATCGCATCGCGCGCAGGCATTTTAAAAGATTCAAGCAAAACGCCCAGTTTAAAATTTTTCATATCTTACCTACTTTCGCATATCGGTTAGTGCTTCTTCCATTTTGGTATGTATAATATCCCCTATTGCTACAGTGTTCATTCCCTCAAACTGTTCGGGATAAATTATATCAAGAAGTCTGAATTCAACCGTAGTTTTTCTGCGGAATATATTTTTGGGGAGCGCCCTTGTGTTATTTATGGCACAAACTACAATCGGCACTTTAGCCTTTGTGGCAATTTTTAAAGAACCGTTTCTAAAGGGCAAAAGTTCACAACTTTTGCTGACATACCCCTCGGGGAAAAGCGCTATAGAAGCCTTATCATCTTTAATAAGTTTAATTGCATTTATAATTGTTTTTGCGGCTTCGCGGTCATTTTCGCGGTCAATCGGCAAAGAATGAAGCCTGTGCATAGCCCTTTTAACAATGGGACGTGTTTCGTAAATTTCCTTTTTGCCTATAAACCCGATTTCGCTATCAGGAAAAACGCTTAGCATAATTATCGGGTCAAAATCGTGCTGATGGTTGCAAACAAAAAGCATTTTTGTGTTTTCGGGAAGTTCGCGGTCCAATCCCTTTTTATCAATTTTAACAAGCGCCGCTGTAAGAATTACAGGCAAAGAAATTTTTACCATAAATCTGAAAAAACGCGAACCCTTATCGGCAGATTTTTCGACATTGGTAAAAACTATAGCGCCGAAAAAAACCAACATTTGCAAAATTATAAAACCTAAATAAAACGCCAAAAAAAGAAGTGGGGTAAGCCACCACGAATAAGCAGCATTAAAAATAGGGGTGAAATTATTAATAACTAATAACAGCACGGCGCTTATAACTAAATACACACAGGATACATATTTCATTTTTTTAACCTCTAATTCTGCTTTCTTACGATACTGTACTCATCATAAAAATTGAAATACGGACAACCACCCGTTTGTTTTGTCACAAAACGGTACATTTCGTCCTCATCAAGACGCGCTTCACAAAAATAGCAATCGCTTTCATCGTCATAAACATAGTTAGCGCAATTTTCACAATTACTCTTCATTTTAAAATTCCTTTTAAAAATATTATCGTTTTATATGATAATGATAATAGTTAGTCGAAATAGCGATGTTTCGACTAACAAAAGTATTTATAACACTTAAATTCACACTATTTCATAAATTCATACATTGCTTTGTAGCACATATAAACGTCAAATTTAGAAGTGGTTTCAAAAGGCGCATGCATAGAAAGTACAGGAACACCAAGGTCTACAACATCCACACCCATATTAGCGATAAACATTGCTACTGTACCGCCGCCGCCTGCATCTACTTTGCCAAGTTCACCCGACTGCCAGACAATACCGGCAGTATCGAGCATATTTCTGATGCTTGCTACATATTCTGCCGAAGCGTCCGACGTGCTTGATTTTCCACGCGCACCTGTATATTTAGTAACAACAACGCCGTAGTTTAAGAATGAAGCGTTTCTTCTTTCCATAACATCTTGGAAAGTGGGGTCTGTGCCTGCATTAACATCGGCAGAAAGGCATTTTGAATTTCTTAGCGCTACAGTACCGTCACCACCCTGCATTTTAGCAAGGTCGGTTACAACGTAACGCAAAAAGTCCGATTCAAGACCTGTGTTTCCTACCGAGCCTATTTCTTCCTTATCGGCAAGAACTGCGAGAGCAGTTTTTTGTGGATTTTCTATATTAAGAATGGCGGTAAGTGCGGGGTATGCGCAAACCCTGTCGTCCTGACCGTAAGCGCCGATAAGCGAACGGTCAAAACCTAAATCACACGCCTTGACCGCAGGTACTAATTCAAGTTCGGCCGATAAAAAATCTTCCTCGGTAACACCGTATTTTTCATTAAGAAGTTTTAGAACATTAAGTTTTACCAGTTCACTGCCGCTATCACTTTTAAAAGGATGACTTCCAACAAGAACATTAAGTTCCTCACCGCGAATACCGTCATTTAAAGTACGTTTACTCTGCTCAGTAGCAAGGTGAGGCAATAAATCGTTAATTACAAACTTTGGCTCGTCGTCCTTTTCACCGATGGATACCTCTTTTTTACTTCCGTCTTTCAAGCAGAAAACACCGTGAAGTGCCAAGGGGATTGCTGTCCACTGATATTTTTTAATACCGCCGTAATAATGGGTTTTAAATAAAGCGAGTTCCAACTCTTCATATAAAGGATTGGGTTTTAAATCGAGTCTTGGAGAATCGATATGTGCCGCAGTTATATTTACGCCGTTTTCAACTGCTTCTTTACCTATTACTGCAAAAATTACGGCTTTACCTCTGTTATTAATATAAACTTTATCGCCTGCATTATATTTTTTGCCAAACTCAAATTCGCTAAAACCTTTAAGTTGAGCCATTTTAATTGCTGTAGTTACGGCTTCCCTTTCGGTTTTAGCCGCATCCAAAAAAGCCTTATAACCTTCGGCATATTCGTCTGCTTTTTTCAGTGTTTCCTCTGTAGCAGAAAGTCTGCCGTTTTTGGTATTCCTAAAAAGTTTTTCGCGCAAAATTTCTACTTCTGTTTTTTCACTCATTGTAAACACTCCTATATATCGGTTAAAATTTGTTTGAACTTATTATGAAAATCTTCACTGTCGCCGTTATTGAAAATACAAATATCGGCATTTTGTTTATAAAATTCATCGGGTTTTCCGGCATTCATACGAAGTACCGCCGCATCTTTTGAAATAGCGTCACGCTCCATTATTCTTTGAAGTCTTATATCGCTACTTGCCAAAACAGCAACCGTTTTATCGCAAACCGCGTCAATACCGCTTTCAAAAAGAGTGGGCGCATCAAGAATAACCCTATCGTTATTTTCCATTTCGCTTTGAACCAACTGCTCAATAAGCGGAAAAATCGTTTTATTAAGAAGTTCTGTATTTTCTTTTGAAGAAAAGGCTTTTTCCGCCAATCGCTTTCGGTTTAAAGAACCGTCTAATAAAAGTATATCCTCGCCGAAAACTTTTATTAAGGCTTTTAGTCCCTGAGTTCCCTTTTCAACGGCTTTTCGGGCCAAAATATCACAGTCAATTACCTTGAAACCTAAAACTTTTGCAGTATTGGTAAGACTGCTTTTACCTGCCCCCGTAGGACCCGTAAGCCCGATAACTTTTTTAGAATTAAGATTTATAACCCTGAAACCTGTAGCGCGGATAAGGCGGTTATACACCGCTAAACCCACACCTTTTTTTGAGGGTGCGTGAATAAATACGCTGTTTACCCCGAACCCGTCCACACGGCGCAATACCGAAAAAACCTCATGCGCTAAGGAAAGTTCGTTATCGCCTTTGCCGTACACCAGTTTCGGTATTTTAATTTTTCCGCTTTCCTCGAAAAAGCAAACTGCTAATGCCGACTCATAAGAGTTGACAAACTCGGCAAAAGCATCGGAACTGCCCTCTACAAGATAGGCTTCGGTTTTAGGGGCATAATGCTTATATTTCATACCTGGTGACGCGACTTTTGCGTTTTTTTGTGGTTCTTGTAAAACCGCTTTATCTACCTCAATATCAGGTATAATTTCTCGCAATTCTTCCACAGTAACCGCACCCGGTCTTAAAACCCTTGGCGGATTACAACAAAAAGAAACTACTGTTGATTCTACCCCGACATCGCAATCCGCACCGAAAACTATTGCATCTATTTTACCGTCAAGATCGTTTTCAACATGGAAAGCGGAGGTAGGACTTGGCGAACCCGAAGTATTTGCCGAGGGTGCCGCAAGCGGAATACCCGATTTTTTTATAATTTCCAATGCTATTTCGTCACTCGGCATTCTTACTGCAACCGTATCAAGCCCTGCCGATACACATTCGGCAGTCTTATCGGTTCTTTTAAGTACCATGGTAAATGGACCCGGCCAAAAACGTTTTGCGCACTCAAGCGCCGTTTTTGGTATTGACATTGCAATGTAATTTAAAGTTTCCATATCGGCAATATGGACTATAAGCGGGTTATCCTGCGGTCTGCCCTTAGCCGCAAAAACCTTTTTAATTGCATCATCATCATAAGCCGAAGCCGCAAGCCCGTAAACCGTTTCGGTAGGTATTGCAACCACACCGCCGTTTTTAAGTATTTCGGCGGCGCGTTCGATACTTTTTGAAAAACTATCACCAAGTTTTAATTTTTCGGTTATCATTCTTTATTCCTGTTCTTCCTTTAACGCTTCGGTACGGTAATGGGTAATAAGCGCATCAATTACCTCATCTATATCCCCGTTAAGCGCCTGCTCTAATTTATAAATAGTAAGACCTATTCTATGGTCGGTAATTCTGCCCTGAGGGTAGTTATAGGTTCTTATTCTTTCACTCCTGTCACCTGTACCTACCTGAGATTTTCTATCCGAAGCGATAGCCTCGTCATGCTCGCGCTGAGCCACATCCAAAAGGCGTGAACGCAATATTTTAAGGGCTTTATCCTTATTTTTAAACTGACTTCTTTCGTCCTGACATTCAACTACAGTACCCGTTGGCAAGTGGGTAACTCTTATAGCGGAAGAGGTTTTGTTAATATGCTGACCGCCCGCACCTGAGGAACGGAAAGTATCAATTTTAAGGTCATTCGGATTAATTTCAAGTTCAACATCTTCCGCTTCTGGAAGTACCGCTACGGTAACTGTTGAAGTATGAATACGGCCTTGGGTTTCGGTATCAGGCACACGCTGAACACGGTGAACACCGCTTTCGTATTTAAAACGTGAATAAGCGCCCTCGCCCTCAATCATAAAACTGATTTCCTTAAATCCGCCAAGTTCGGTTTCGTTAGCGTTTACAACCTCAATACTCCAACGCTTACTCTCGGCATACATTGAGTACATTCTGAAAAGTGAACCTGCAAAAAGCGCCGCTTCTTCACCGCCTGCACCGCCACGTATTTCAACAATAACGTTTTTATCGTCATTAGGGTCTTTAGGCAAAAGCAGAATTTTAAGTTCATCCGAAAATACTGCAATATTTTCCTTTGCTTCCTTTAATTCCTCTTCAGCGAGTTCTTTAAGTTCCTTATCGAGTCCGCCGTCTGCTAAAAGTTCGAGTGCCTCTTTTTCAGTATTCTTTGCCGCAGTATACTCACGGTATTTTTCTACAATAGGGGTAAGTTCACTGTGCTCTTTCATAAGTTTTCTAAAAAGTTCGTTATTTGAAACAATTTCAGGGTGGGTCAGTTCCTCACCGATTTGTTCATAACGGTTTACAACCGCTTCAAGTTTATCAAACATTGTATATTCTCCAAGAATCAGTTAGTTATTATTTTTTTTAGTGACTTTTCGGCTTTTACGCGCGGCACCATTATCTCGTGGCCGCAGCCGTCACAAACAAGTTTAAAATCCATTCCTATTCGGGTTACGGTGAAAACATCGTTCCCGCAAGGGTGCTTCTTTTTCATTTTAAGTTTATCTCCAACCTTAATATCCATAAAGATTCCCCTTAAAGTTTCAGATTTCTTTCAAAAATTCCTCAATTCGCCTTAGCGCCTCGGTAATATGTTCAACCGAATAACAGTAGGATGCTCTTACAAAGCCTTCACCGCTATCGCCAAAAGCCGTACCGGGTACCACCGCCACTTTTTTGCTGAAAAGTAGTTTTTCGCAAAATTCTTCACTGCTCATACCTGTGGACTGTATCGACGGGAATGAATAAAACGCGCCTTTTGGTTCGCGGCAGGTGAGTCCTATTTTATTAAATCCCGAAACTATAATTCTTCGGCGCATATTATATTCTTTATGCATGTGCGCTACATCATCATCACAAGTTTTAAGTGCTTCAATTGCGGCATATTGCGAAGTTGTAGGCGCACACATAATGGCATATTGATGAATTTTAATCATCTGTTCCATAATTTCTTTAGGTGCGCAAGCAAACCCCAAACGCCAGCCCGTCATAGAAAAGGCTTTTGAAAAACCGTTTATTGTAACAGTTCTTTCCCACATACCGCTAACAGATGCAGATGAACAGTGACCGCTTTCGCCAAATGTAAGTTCAGAATAAATTTCATCCGACAAAACGATTATATTAGTATTTTTAAGTACCGAATAAAGTTTTTCAATATCTTCTCTTTCCATAATGGCGCCTGTAGGGTTACAAGGATATGGAAGAATCAGTACCTTTGTGCGCTCGGTAATAGCCGCCTTTAATTCTTCGGGGGTTACCTTAAAATCATTTTCGGCTTTAGTGTTAATAATAACAGGCACGCCGCCCGCTAAGTTTGTTATAGGCTCGTAACAAACATAACTCGGTTGTGGAATTATAACCTCATCCCCAGGGGATACCAAGGCTCTTATGCATAAATCAATAGCCTCACTGCCGCCAACTGTCACTAAAATTTCTTCATCGGGACAGTATTTTAATTGGTATTTTCTTTCCATATAATTGGAAATTTCCCTTAAAAGCCTTATTTCACCTTTATTAGAGGTATATTTAGTTCTGCCTTTTTCAAGCGATTCTATACCTGCTTTTCTTATCTGCCACGGTGTTTGAAAATCAGGCTCGCCAACCCCTAAGGAAATCACATCGTCCATAGTAGCAGCAATATCAAAAAATTTTCTGATACCCGACGGTTTCATATCAACAACCGTTTTATTTAAAATTTGGGAATAATCCATCATATCCAGAGTTGCCCCCTGTCATCCTCCTCTTTAGAGATAAGTTCTACATCAAGTTCCTTGTATCTTCTCATAACAAAATGGGTTGTAGTAGAGGTAACCGAATCAATAGTTGCAAGTTCCTTAGCAACAAAGGAAGAAACATCGCGCAAAGTTTTGCCTTTAACTACAACATTAAGGTCATAAACACCCGACATAAGATATACCGACTCTACTTCACTATAAGCCATTATTTTTTTAGCAACCTCTTCAAAGCCAAGTCCTGCTTTTGGCACAACATTAAGTTCTACTATAGCCGAAACATAGGCACTGTCAAGTTTTTCCCAGTCAACAACAGCCTTATAACCCTTTAAAAGACCGTCCTTTTCAAGTTCTTTTATGTTTGTATTTACTTCCGCTTCGGTAATATCAAGCATAGTTGCAATTTCTTCCGCAGTGTAGCGGGCATTACGTGATAATAATTTTAGTATTTCGTATTTCATTATTCTTTCTCCTAAATACAAGTTTTTATTTTTTCAGTACTACTTAAGTTCTGCTATAGTAACTCCGTTTTCACCCTCACCGAAAGTGCCAAGTCTGAAACTTTTTACCGAACGGTGTGTGCGAAGATGCGCCTGAACCGCCTTTCTTAGCACACCCGTTCCCTTTCCGTGAATAATCCTTATAGTTTCAAGTCCCGAAACTATCGCGTTATCTATATAATTATCAAGTTCTAAGATTCCCTCATCCGAAGCCATTCCTCTTATATCAAGTTCACCCGTAACTTCGCGCGTAGCCCTTGACTGCATACCCGTTACGCGACGGGTCTTTTTAATTTCGGAAGACTGTGTCCCCTTTTTCTTGCGCAAATTGTCAAATTCAACCCACATTTTTATTGAACCCGACATAACATACGCCTGACGTTTAGCCTCTTTAACATCAATAACCGTAGCATCACGTCCGATATCAGCGACAACAACTATATCGCCTTTCTTAATTTCGGTAACCGCTTCGCCCGACATTTTTTTACTTTCTACAGGGTCGGCAGTTTCTTCAAGTTCTTTAAGGGTTGATTTATAAGCCGCTCGAGCCCTTTCTGCCATACTTGCGGCATTTTCGGAATTCATCAACTTTTTAAGTTCTTCAAGTTCATTAAGCAAAAGTCCCGATTTATAGCGCGCCGCCTCAATAATATTGTTAGCGGTTTCGCGCGTTTTTTCCATGAGTTTTTTCTGCTCGGTTTCGAATTCGTGCTCGCGTGCTTCGGCTTTACGTTTTGAAAGGTCTAATTCGTGTCTTAATTTTCTTACCTTTTCATGCTCTTTTTCTGCCCCTATACGCGCACGTTCAAGCGCCGCAACCACCCGTTCAAAACGCATATCCTCTTCGCTGACCTGCTCTTTAGCAGTTGCAATAACATTTTCGGGAAGTCCCAGTCTTTTGGAAATTGCAAATGCATTAGACCTACCCGGCATACCGATTATCAGGCGGTATGTGGGTTTAAGGGTTGAAACATCAAACTCGCAAGAAGCATTTTCAACACCATCTGTATCTATAGCATAGGATTTAAGTTCGGGATAGTGAGTAGTGGCGGCAACCTTTGCGCCAAAATCGGCAAGCCGCATTAAAATTGACTTAGCCAGCGCCGCGCCTTCTATTGGGTCGGTACCTGCGCAAAGTTCATCAAACAAAACAAGTGAATCGCTGTTAGCATTATCGAGAATAGATATTATGTTAACCATGTGCGAAGAAAAGGTTGAAAGTGACTGTTCAATACTCTGTTCATCACCTATGTCGGCAAAAACCTGTTTAAATACCGCAATCTCACTGCTATCGTCACAAGGAATCATCATTCCGCACATAGCCATAAGGGTTAAAAGACCTATGGTTTTTAACGTTACTGTCTTACCGCCGGTGTTAGGACCTGTTATTACAAGGGTGCTGTATTCTTTACCGAGCGAAACCGTAACAGGCACTACCGATTTATAATGAATTAAGGGATGCCTTGCGTTTTTAAGGTAAATTTCACCTTTAGTGTTAATACGCGGAACTATTGCCCGCATTTTATAGGCAAGTTTTGCCTTAGCAAATATAAGATTAAGGGTTACCAAGGCTTCGTAAGATTTAATAATAGAATCCGCAAAACTGCCCGCTTCTGCTGAAAGTTCGGCTAAAATGCGTTCAATTTCCTCTTGTTCTCTAAGGCGTAAAACCCTTATTTCATTGTTGGTTTCAACCACGCTCATAGGTTCTATAAATATAGTAGAACCCGTAGCCGAAGTATCGTGCACAATGCCTCCCAACTGACCTTTATGTTCAACCTTTAATGGTACTACAAATCTGCCGTCACGTTGAGTTACTATTGCTTCCTGCAAATATTTTGCGCTTGGTCCGTGAACTATTTTATCGAGAATATCGCGTATTTTCCCCGATTTTGCCACTATTTTGCGGCGTATATCATAAAGTGTAGATGAAGCGTTATCGGAAATTTCATCCTCACTTTTTATAGCAAATGTTATTTTTTCTTCCAAGTATTTATTGGGATAAAGAATATCAAAAAGATAGTCTATCGAAGTATCGGTCATACCGCTGCAATCGTTACGCCAACTTTTAAGACTTCTGATAACCCTTAATGTTTCTGCTATATCAAGCAATTCTCTCATAGAAAGCACTGCCGACGCTTCCGCACGTCGCAAGGGTGACGACACATTTTTAGCAAACCCAAAAGAAGCGCCTGTGTATTTTGACATAAAAATATAGGCGTCCTCAGTTTCTTTAAGGCTTTTTTGAACCTCGCCGACATCGGTTTTCGGGACAATATCCCTTGCTAACTGTTTTGCATCGTCAAGGGTGGCCTCGTTTGCTAAGAGTTCCAATATTTTATCAAGTTCTAAGGTTTTTACATATCTTTCGATACTGTAACTCATATTTACTCCTTAATGCTGTTTAAAAATTCTAATGTGTGAAATCTATAGTCCGACTGTAAGGTTATATACTGTTCGGTAATTTCCGATAAAGTTTTAGCGGATTCTTCGGGAATAGTAAAAGAATAAAGTTTTGCAAAGTCGGAATAAATTATATGGCGCATTGCGCTTAATATTGTTTTGTTAATGGCAATACCTTTTTTGCTATCATTACATTCTTCGCAGGTAATCGAACCCTCACTCAAATCAAAAAACATAGTGTTTGCTTCAAAACATCCGCATTCGCTACAAGCCACAAGATTAGGACTGTAACCGCAAATTGAGGCAATTCTGAGTTCGGTAACAGCCTTTATAAGCGTACTGTTTTTTTGTTTTTTTGTAACAAAATTAAGTGAATTCAAAATTAGTCTTAAAAGTTCTTCGTTAGGGGAATTTTCCTCCCCGAAACAGTATGCCAGTTCGCAAAAATACTGTGCTAAAGAAATGGTTTCCAAATCCAAGTCCAAAGAAAAAAAGGTAGCAATGGGAACGGCTTCGTAAATGCGGTAACTATCCTTCTTTTTAAGGATAGTAAAACTCGAATATGTAAGCATTGCAGTTGCCGCCGCTTTTTTGGATTTTATATTTTTAGCACCCGATGCAAAGGCCCTAATAATTCCGTTTTCACGCGTAAAGAGAGTAACCAAACGGTCACTCTCCCCTACGTTCATTACCTTTATTACCAAGCCCTCGGTTGTGAACCGTGTCTGTAGTTCCGTCACTTATCCTATTCTCCTTACAGGAATTAACATAACTCAAATAATCGCTAACCTTACCGCTTTTTAAAAAACGTATCCATTCTTTTTGGGGTATCATAACAGCACTTCCTTACAAAATTAAGTTTGTGTTATGAACCGCAAAATATAAAAGGAAATATTAGTCAAGTCCGAATGTGTGTATAAGTCCCTGTCTGTTACGCCAATCCTCTTTAACCTTTACCCAAAGTTTAACATTGGCTTTAATTCCGAAAAAGTTTTCTATATCGCGCCTTGCCATTGAACCTATTTTTTTAAGAACCGCGCCGCCTTTTCCTATAATTATGCCTTTATGCGATTCTTTTTCACAGATAACCGTAGCCTCAACCTCTACTATAGGTTCGCCTGCCGCGGTATCCCGTTCAACAAAGCGTTCCAAATCTATTGCGATACCGTGCGGTACTTCCTTTTCAAGTGTTATAAGCAATTTTTCGCGAATCATTTCTGCAACCATTACCTTTTCAGGTTGGTCGGTAACATCATCATCGGGAAAATAATGCGGTGCTGTTTTAGAAAACTTATATAACTCGCCAAGCATTCTGTCCGTACCGTCCCCCGTTTTAGCCGAAAGGGGAATTACCGCTTCAAACGGGAACTGCTCGTTATAACGCAGAATGATTTTAAGCAATTCTTCTTTATTTTCAAGTAAATCAATTTTATTAATAACAAGAACTGCCTTTAATTTTCTCTTTTTCAGTTCTTTTATAAGTTCCACTTCAGCAGGTGGAAGCGCACCGTCCTCAGTTTTGAATTTTGTTACCGCTTCTACTACCAGAACCGCCGCATCAACATCGGTCATACCGTCACCAACCGCTTTGTTCATATTGCGGTCAAGTTCGTTACGAGGTTTGTGAAAACCTGGGGTATCAATAAAAACCAACTGGGTTTCGTCCTTAGTATATATACCCATAATTTTTGTGCGTGTGGTTTGCGGTTTGTTTGAAACAATTGCAACCTTTTGACCTAAAACTCGGTTCATAAGGGATGATTTACCAACATTAGGTCTTCCTATAATTGCTATAAATGCCGATTTTTCTTTCATATATTTATCCTTTTTTAAACTTTATTTACCGACAAGCCCAATGCATCGAGCACAGTTTCTTCCTTTTCTCGCATACGGGTTTGCTCAAGACCGCCGTTTACATGGTCATAACCCAAAAGATGAAGCATTGAATGAACAGTTAAAAAGGCAATTTCACGTTCAATACCGTGACCGTAAAGGTCGGCTTGATGAATTGCATGGTCAACCGAAATAACAATATCGCCAAGCATTTTTAAATCGGTTTCGGGATTGATATCATAAACGCCGTTTTCACCTAAAGGAAAAGACAAAACATCGGTAGCAGAATCAATATTACGGAATTCGCGGTTCATTTCCTTTATTGTTTCGTCATTAACAATACTTACGTCAACCTCGTAATTATCCTCGGTCATACCCTCAAATTTAAGGGTAGCAATACAAGCCTTTCTTATAAGAAGACGTGTACCCGTTGGTAATTTAACCTTTTTCTGCTTTAAACTTATATTAACCTTTACGCTCATTTTTTTCTGCACTTCTTTCGTATGCTTTTATTATTTCCTGTACTAATCTATGTCTTACTACATCTTTACCCGTAAGTTTCGATATTGCAATATCATCAATATTCTTAAGAATTTTAATAGCATCTTTAAGACCTGACCTTTTACCATCGGGCAAATCTATCTGTGTAATATCACCCGTTACCACCGCTTTTGAATTAAAGCCCAAACGGGTTAAAAACATTTTCATTTGTTCGGCGGTAGTGTTTTGCGCCTCGTCAAGAATTATAAAACTGTCATCAAGGGTTCTGCCTCGCATATATGCCAAGGGCGCTACCTCAATGTCGCCCCTTTCCTGACATTTCTGAAAATTTTCCGCTCCCAACATATCAAATAACGCGTCATAAAGCGGTCTTAAATAAGGGTCAACTTTTTGCTGAAGGTCACCGGGCAAAAAACCAAGTTTTTCCCCCGCCTCAACTGCAGGACGAGTAAGAATTATTCGGTTAACCTGCTTTGCCCTGAAAGCGCTAACCGCCTGAGCCACCGCCAAATAGGTTTTTCCCGTACCTGCAGGACCTACACCGATTGTTATTGTATTATTGCGTATAGCCTCAACATAATGCTTTTGACCCAATGTTTTCGGTTTTACGGGTTTGCCTTTTGAAGTAATACAGATACAGTTAACATCGGTTATTTCTTCAATCTTACCGTCCTCACCGTCTTCAACGAGTGAAGCCACATAATCAACATTACGGTCGGTAATCTGCTCGCCTTTGTTTATCATTGATATAAGACCTTCAATGGTTCTGCAAGCCGACACCACGCCGTCCACCTCACCCTTAACTTTAATGGTGCTTCCGTGGGAAGTGATTGCAACGCTGTAGCGCTTTTCAATTCGCTTGATATTCTCGTCAAAATTACCGAACAGATTAACTATCTGTTCAATTCTTTCAATATCTACCGTTTGTTCAAACAATATAATTCTCCTAAATATTAGTAAAGTTACCCTACCTTAGAATATATTCCTATTTAGTATACCATAATTAACTAAAACTTTCAACCAAATTTATGGATTTATATGCGATAAATTAACAAATTTACAAACTATTGCTTACAACCAAAAAAGCACCGACTAAAAGTCGATGCTTTTTTATACACTATAAATATTAAGCGTTAGAAACGACAGTTTTCTTGCGTGTAAACAACTGAATAATACACACAACGCCTACCAAAGCCATACCGATAATATCGGTTGTAATTCCAGGGTAGATAAGCAACAAACCGCCTATGGCGCTTATAATACGCTCAATCCAAATCATTCTATGCAGGAAATACCCTTGCAGCGAAGCCGAAACGCCGAATATGCCTATAACCGAGGTGATACAGATTAACACAACCTCAAATGCAGTTGTATCCACAAAAAGCATTGCGGGATTAAGTGCAAACACATAAGGCACTATAAATGCACCTATAGCGAGTTTTGTCGCCGTTAATGCTGTTTTCATCGGGTTTGCCTGCGCTATAGCCGCGCCCGCATAAGCCGCAAGCGCTACAGGGGGAGTAAGGTCGGCAACTATTCCGAAATAGAACACAAAGAAATGTGCTGCAATGTCGGGCACGCCCATTTTTATAAGAATAGGTGCGCAGGTAGCCGCCATAATGCAGTAGTTAGCGGTAGTGGGTACACCCATACCCAAAACTATGCAAGTAAGCATTGTTAAAAACAGTGCTATTATTACCTTATCACCCGCTAAGGCTAAAATACCGTTAATAAGTACATTTGCAAGACCTGTCATAGTAATAGTACCTGCAATAATGCCTGCAACACCGCAAGCAACTGCGACCGTAATCATACCCTGACCGCCTGCTGCCAACGCTTCAAAAATCCGCATAGGAGTGATGCGGTTTTCTTTGTTGAAAAGACCTACTATTATAGTAGCAATAATAGCGATAGCCGCAGCATAGGCAATAGACCTTGAACCTGAACCTACAAGGGCAATTAAAATGATAAGGGGCAAAAGTAAATAAGATTGCTTCAAAAGGGGCAAAAATCTCGGTAATTCTTCTTTAGAAAGACCGCGAAGACCTTCCTTTTTAGCCTCTAAATGAACCGCAATAAATACACCCATAAAATAAAGTACTGCAGGTAAAATTGCGCGTACTACGATATTGCTGTAAGGAACGCCGATATTTTCAGCCATAAGGAAGGCTGCCGCGCCCATAATCGGAGGCATTATCTGACCGCCGGTAGAAGCCGATGCTTCGGCAGCAGCCGCGAATTCGGGTTTGTAACCCGTTTTCTTCATCAAAGGAATAGTAACCGAACCCGAACCTACGGTATTAGCAACCGACGAGCCCGAAACCATACCCTCCATAGCAGAAGCCACAACCGCAACCTTTGCAGGACCGCCCGAAAAACCGCCAACTACCGAGTTGGAAATTTTTATAAAGAAATCGGCGATACCTGTTCTCTCAAGGAAAGCACCGAAAATAATAAATATTGCTATAAACTTAGCACAGGTATTAATCGGGGTAGATAAAATACCCGACGTTGTTGTGTAAAACAACTGACTTATCAGTGTTTCGGTTCTTCTGATAATATCGGGGTTAGTAAGTCCCCAACCTATAGCGTAAATAATAAAGCCCGTTGCCACTACAAGTATCGGCAAACCAACACATCTGCGGCAAAGTTCAAAAAGGCAAAGAATACCTATTGCACCTATAATAATTTGGTAGGTTTCAAAATTTCTTCCCTGCGCTATAATGTTCATAGCATCAAAGGTGTAATAGAAAAATGAGCCTGAACCCAAAATCATTAAGATTATATCATACCAAGGTATATAATTAACCCTCTGAGAACCCTTTTTTATAGGATAAAACAAATAACCCACAAAAACAATAGAGCCTACGAAACTCGAAAGAACTATTTCTTGAGGCCATGTTGCAAAAAAGGTTACATAAATGCAAAACAAAGAAAAAATAGCCAAAATGCTGTTAACAACTATCTTTGCTTTACCGTCCCAAAGGCGTACATTCGATTCTCTGTCAAATTTTTTCATTACGGCATCTAAATCCATGGGCTCCGGCTGATTAGATACCTTATTTTTTGTAGAAAACAACAAATTTGCTCCTTTCTTTAAAACAGTATAATGGCTGCGAGCAAATTTGCCGCAGCCATTAAAATTATAAAACAACTAACTTAACGTCAATTATTTAACTGCTACTTCAATACCTTTTTCTTTGAAGTATTTAGCAGCGCCTGCGTGGAAAGGAACAGTAAGACCTTCTGTTGCATTTTCAAGACTTAATTCTGCGCCTTTTGCATGTTCCTTTGTGATAGCATCAATATTATCAAAAATTGCTTTTGTAATCTTATAAACATCGTCTTCTGTAGCAGAAGCGCTAACGATTAATGTAGCCTTAACGGTAACAGTTAAAACTTCAGCATCCTGATTAGCATAGGTGTTTGCAGGGATTTTGTAAACAGAATAGAAAGTATTGTCTTTCATAAGTTTTTCTGCAATATCACCGTCAATCGGAACGATACGTGTTTTAGCATTTGTCATGCAAAGTTCGGTAATAGCGGGTGTAGGAGCGCCTGCAACTATGAAAGCAGCGTCAATCTTGCCGTCCTTCAAAGCATCTGCACTCTGGTCGAAGTTCTGATACTGGGGATTAATGTCATCCACTGTAAGACCTGCAGCCGCAAGAACGTCTACAGCGTTAAAGTAAACGCCTGAACCTGCTGCACCGATAGAAACCTTTTTGCCCTTTAAGTCTGCAACGGTTTTAATATCAGCGTTAGTGGTAACAAGTTGAACAGCCTCAGCATAAAGACCTGCAACTGTGCGGAAAGTATCAACCTTACCGTCTTCCTCGAAAGAACGGGTGCCGTTCCAAGCATAGTGCATAACATCAGACTGTACGGTACCTAACTGATAATCGTTAACATCAATACCCTGAATGTTGTCCTTAGAACCGCCTGTAGATACAGCGTTAACGCTAATATCTGCATTGTTCTTGATGTACTGACCTAAAACACCGCCGTAAGCGTAATATGTACCTGTAGGACTACCTGTACCCATTGTCATAGAAGTAGCACCTTTTTGTACCTCTGCTTCACTGCCTGTTTCAGTAGCGCCACAAGCCGCAAAAGTAAAGAGCATTGCAATCGCTAAAAGAATAGAAATAATGCGTTTCATAAAAAAACCTCCTATAAATATTCAAAAATAATATTAATGTATCAATTATATACCATTTGCCAACATTTTGCAAGAAAAAAATACATTATATTAAAAACACCCTTAGGGTAGAGAGTTGAACATGTCAGCCTAATCAAACCTTTTTATCCAATTGAATACTTCTTCAACAGCCGTAGTTATTTTCAATTCAGTTTGGTTAAAAATAGCATTTCCGCTAGGGTTCGCAATATATTCGCCAACAAGTTGCGGCTCGTGTCCACCGTAGGAAAATGTTCTAAGACTAGCATTACCGTTGTTAGCAATAATTCTATCCACAAATTTTCGCGTAACGTCAATAGATACCACCTCATCATCTTCACAATGCCAACATTTCAAAGGCACGGGATAGCGTTCGGCTTCAGGGTTGTTCATAGGGTTAAAGCCCCTAACCTTTTCCTCGTCGTAAATATATTCGCCATTTTCATTTTTATCTAATCCATAGATTTTCCCAAGCGCGTATTTAGGAAGACCGTCACTCCAAGGATGCAGGAAAATTTCGTTATAAGTATCCAGAACAGGACAAAAGGCGCTATGCGCAATTACGGGGATATGTCCGCTAAGAACTAAATTCGTACTGCTTATTCCACCCATAGAACCGCCATGCACGAAAACTTCCCTATAAAGATTAAATTTTTCAATGCAATAATTATACGCTTTAACATAACTTTGAATTGCAATCGGACTGCCTATGTTATTGCGTAGGTCAATGCCGTTTTTCTCGGCATATTCTGTAGGCAAACCGTTAACATCCATTACCGC
>JAZQHI010000084.1:0-7715 GCA_045540535.1 Acutalibacteraceae bacterium
CCTTGAGTATATGAGTGAATATGCATCAGTTGCTCTTAAAGACAAAACGGGCAACACCGTTTGGAGTACCACAACCATAAAGGCTAACGAGCCAAGACTTGATGAATATGGCGACCCTATTCCGCTTCATTCCCAAGTAAAGTCGCCTATAGCAATTGAGTATATAGAACCTACAACCTCTAAAATTTCTTTAAGTTATGCATACGGCGACTGCATAAGGGACGGTAATTTTACCGTTAAGCAAATTGATAACGGGGTAGAGGTTACCTACTTTTTCGACGAGGTGGGAATATCGGTTCCCGTAAGATACGTATTAAAAGAAAAAGGGGTAGAGGTATCGGTTAATACAGCCGAAATTTGTGAAAACGAAAACCGTTTTTACAGTGTTTCTATAGCCCCTTATGCTTGCGGAATACCGAATTTATCTGATAGTGGTTATTTGTTCGTGCCGTCGGGTTCGGGTGCTATTATAGAACCTTGTCAACTTGAGGACGGTTTTTACAGTTACAGTCGCGAACTTTACGGTAATGATGCCGAGCGGGCACTTGAGCAAGGACTTGATACGGATAAGTTCCCTGAAAACCGAATGGCTGTAATAGGCGCTAAGTTAGATAATAATTCTGCCTTGTGCGGAATTATTACCAACGGTGCAGAACACGCGTTTATAGAGGCAAATGTAGGCGCCGCTAATATAGGTTTTAGCAATGTATCGGTTAAGTTTGCGGCGCGCGCTTATCAGTGGTCAAAAATCAGAAGCAATCAACAGGTAAAACTTTACAGCGAAGATATGGCGCAAACAAAGTTTGCGGTCACATTTACTCCGCTTTTAAATGAGGAAAATGCTAATTATGTGGCAATGGCTGATTGCTACCGCGAATATTTGAAAGATAACTATAGAATGAATTCAAAAATGGATTCTTCTGCGCTTACCCTTAAAATTATAGGCGGCGCTAATGTTACTAAAAATATTTTAGGTTTTTCGTATGATAAGTTTTATACCGCAACAACCCTTGATGATGCTAAAAAAATTATTGAAGATGTTTCTGAAAGAACAGGTGTAAAACCGAATATTAATCTTGTAGGTTTCGGTAAGGATGGGTTGGATATTAAAACTGTTGCAGGCGGTTATACCGTAAACAGTCAACTCGGCGGAGAAAAAGGACTTAAAAACATTGTCGAATATTCGGAGCAAAAGGGTATAAATCTGTTTATGAATTTTGATGTTATAAGCGCATCAAAATCAGGCGGAGGAATATCAAAACTTTTTGATATGGCCTTATCGCAGGATAAGTCAAAAATAAAACAGTATTATTATAATATTTATTCTCGACTTAAAACTACAAGGCACAACAGTTATCTGTTAATAGGCAGAGAAGATATCTCGGGAGTTTGCAACCGCTTAGTTAAAGAAACCGAAAAAATGAATCTTAAAGGCATTAGTCTTGACACCCTTTCAAGCGTTTGCTATTCGGATTATTCGTCTGTTAAATATTTCAGCAAGGGTAACACGGCAGAAGACGTATCTGAAATACTGAAGAACTTTGCTAAAAAGGATTATAAACTTGCTGTAACCGAAGCCAACGATTTTGCCGCGGCAGAATCGGATATAGTTATTGATACTCCGCTTACTTCTTCTAAAAATAATATATTTAGTTATGATATACCGTTTTATTCAATCGTATTTAAGGGTTATACAAACCTTGCAAGCGAATCGCTTAACCTTATGGCTAATGCCGATGAAATGTTACTAAGTGCGGCAGAAGTCGGTTGCGGTATTTCGTATACAGTGGTGGAGCGTTGCTCTACAGAACTTTTTGACAGTTTTTCTTCTGCTTTTTACGGTTCTGTTTATGACGGATTAGCAGACGGTATAACAGAAACGGTTAAATATTATGAAAAAACCTTTGAAAGTGTTAAAAATGCTAAGATAACGAATCACAGCGTTCTTGACAACGGATTGCGCAAAACTGTATTTGACAATGGAGTTACGGTTTACGTTAATTATACCGATAACGAAATTTCGGCAGATGGTGTGAGCGTTAGTCCTAACAGTTATATTTCAGTTAAGGGGTGATAATGATTGAAGAATAAAAAGCCAAAAGGCACCGAATCTTTAAAGCACCGTAACGGGCAGTTGTTTGTTTTGCCATGGACTATAGGCTTTGTACTGTTTTTCTTAGTACCGCTTTTACAGTCATTACGTTACTCCTTTTCTTCGGTAAAACTTGATTTCGGCAAAACCGAAACCAAGTTTGTAGGTCTTGAAAATTATAGAATGTTACTTTTTGAAGACCCCGATTTCATCAACAATTTAGGTGAAAGCCTTATAACCTTTATTTCCTCTTTTCCTGTAATATTGGTTTTAAGTTTAATTCTTGCAATAATTCTTAACCAGAAGTTTAAAGGAAGACTTATTTTCAGAACAATGTATTTTCTTCCCGTAATTATTGCGAGCGGCGTTGTAATTGAATTTTTAATGCGTACTAATTACAGCGTTCAGGGTTTGGGTGTTTCTTCAAGTCTTCAGGAAGATATGTTTTCTTCTTCGCAGATATTGGACCTTTTAGGTCTGCCCCCACAGGTTGAAACCTATTTTCTATCAATTATGAGCAATTTAATGACTGCTCTTTGGAACTGCGGAATACAGATAATTCTATTTATTTCGGGTATGCAGGCAATTCCTGATTTACTTTATGAAGTGGCTCACGTTGAGGGCGCTACTAAATGGGAAGAGTTCTGGTATGTTACATTTCCGCAATTATCAAGGGTTACGGTTTTGGTTATAGTTTTTACAACTGTGGAAATGCTTACTTCCAAAACCGATATTGTAATGGAAAAGGCTTATTCCTATATGCAGTCCCAGATGTATGCCGAAAGTTCTGCTATGCTTTGGATATACTTTGCGGTTATCAGTTTGTTTATGGGATTATTAATCCTGCTGTTTAATCGTTTTTGTATGAAACGTTGGGAATAGGAGGCAGGCTATGAAAAATTCACAAGAACTTAAACGCTATAAAAAGTTACAAGCCTTAAAAAATATCCTGTTTTCAATTTTTCGGTATGTAATACTTTTATCAATCGGTTATCTTGTAATGTATCCGCTTATTTATATGATAAGTTCTGCATTCAAGTCACCCGAGGATTTTATGAATCCAAGTATTGTCTGGATGACCCAAAACCCTACTTTGCAGAATATTAAGGATGCATTTACGGTGCTTAATTTTACAGAGTCATTAAAGAACACTGTAACACTGGAACTTATAAGCGCTGTTATTGAAATCTTTTCTTGTGCAATAGCGGCTTACGGTCTTGCAAGATTTGAGTTTCCTGCTAAAAAGATAACTATGGCGGCTCTTATGATGACAATTATTATACCGCCTACTATGACCATTATCCCTATGGTTACTAACTTTTCAAACCTTGATTTTTTGGGCATTATAAGCCTTATAAACCGAGTATTTGATACTAATATTAAAATAAATATTCTTGATACTCCGCTAACCTTTTATTTGCCGTCTATTTTCGGAGTGGGTCTTAGAAGCGGTATTATGATATTTATTTATATTCAGTTCTTTAAGGGGCTTCCAAAAGAACTTGAAGAGGCGGCTTCGATTGACGGTGCTTCGGCGCTTACAACATTTTTCAAAATTGCACTGCCGTCCTCAAGGGTAGTAATACTTACAGTTAGCGTATTTGCGGTTATATGGCATTGGAATGATTATTTCCTCGCTGTAATGTATACATCGCAAAATTATCCGCTTGCGGTGGCAGTTGCTAATATGATTGTAAATATTACGTCATCTGTCAGCACAAATACCGATATTATTACTGCAGTTACAATGTCGGGTTGTTTGATGTTTATTTTACCGATGTTAATTCTTTATATGTTCGTGCAAAAAGGATTTATAAAGAGCATAGACCGTATAGGAATTACCGGTTAATAATATAAGGAGTGAAAAATATGAAAAAATTTCTATCTGTTTTACTGTTGGTTGTAATGATTGTTACAACGTTTTCTGCTTGCTCTAAAGCAGGAACATCATCTGATTATTCGAGTGAATTAGATGTAAATGCTGGTGTCAGCGGGGACGAAACCTCTGATACAGCGGACGCGTCTTCTGCAAATGGTGCAACTTCCAATACGGATACTACTTCTTCTGCAAAAGATAACGCTTCAAATTCTTCCAAGAACAACGCGACTTCAAGCGCGGCGAACACCTCAACCGATAAAGGTTCTAATACAACCGGTTCTGCCGGCAATTCTTCGGCGCAGACCCAGAGCAATGCAACAAATGCTAACAACACAACTTCTTCTGCATCAGATGCGGATTCATTAAGAGGTACTACCGTTACAATTGCCAGTTGGGAAGATTTCAACGGAACAGAACGTGCAAATGTAATGCAAAAATTCACTAAGGAAACAGGTATTAAGATTAAGGTTGTTCCTGTAACCCAGAACGATTATATCGTAAAAATGGCATCAAGACTTAGTGCGGGTAAAGCGGTTGATATCTTTATAGATAATCAGGAATTCCCCAGAACCCTATCCTTTGCACAACCTATAACAAACGCAGGAATTGACGTTACTGACGAAAAATGGGATAAGACAATTGTAAACACCTCTACCATTAACGGCAAAACCTATCTTATAAATGCAAAATGGGACTTAAAGTTTTTCGTACTTTCTTACAACAAATCTTTGTTTGAGGGTATCACAAGCCCCGAAGATTATGTTAAAAACAATAACTGGACTTGGGAAACCTTTGCTAAAGCAGCGCAGGCAATTTCAGGTCTTGGCAGTGAGTACATAGGTGCGCACTTCTCAACTCCTATATTTATGGCGGCTTACGGTGCATCTTATGTAAAATACGATTCTGCAAAGCAAGAATTCTACCGCGCTACTGATGAAAAGCAGTTTACAGACGTTTGGACCTACATTCTTGAGGGTCAAAAAGCGGGCTATCTTGATCCTACTTATAACTCTGCAAAACTTGTTGCAGGTACTTGCGGTATGTCTATTAACGACGTTTTTGCTCTCCAAAAAGACGGTTACTATACATCTATGAAAGAATCTGACTGGGGCTTTACCTATCTTCCTAAGAAAGATGCTTCTGACCCCGATTATCCCAAGGCTTCTTTAATGTTCGCTTACGGTCTTATGAAAGGTGCTCCAAACCCCAAGGGCGCAGGCGTATTCCTTAACTATTATCTTGACGAAGCAAACTGGAATTTCGATAACTATTATGCAAATAGCGCTGCTAAGGACTTTGCAAACGTTCTTAATAAGAGAACTCCCGAAAGCACAGACTATATGTTTATCTGCAAAGGACCTCTCGCTATAACATATACTTACGGTTATTCCGAAATAGATAAGATTTTCTTACAACTTCCTGCAAATCAGGTAAATCAAGGTATCAACCGTTCTGCAAATAAAATCGATAACGCTGTTTCAAAAGCAAACGATATGATAAAAGCAGTCGGATAAGGTGGATATATGAAATTACAAAAAAGTTTTTGTTTAAAATGTATTTCATATCTCACCATATTATCGGTTATACTCTCGTTCCCCTTTAGTATCGGAACTGCTGCGACAACCTTAAAAGATACTGTAGACTTTGAAAAATACAGTTTCGGTTATCCGCAAACCAGTGAAAATGGAATTTTGCTTAATACTAAAAAGGTTAATTCCTACGCCGGTAAATATTCTTTGCGTTACGGTTATGAAACAGAGATAACTAATGCTAAAAACGGTGCTTTTGCGTTGCTGTCCTTTGGTGACGCAAAAGCCATAGAGTTAAAACCTGCCACTCAGTACGAAGTGAAATTCAAATATATGCTAAAAGGTATCACCGATTGCAGTGTGGACTTGGCGTTTTTCGCAAGCAGTGAATTCACACCGAATTCTTCTAAGTACAGAACCGAAATCGGCCGTGCTGAAAAATTGGCAACAGTTAACACCAGGAAAAACGTATGGCTTGAAAAAACCGTTAATTTGGCTACAGGTGAAACATTTAACGAGTTCTCTGGCAAAAAATGTAGTTTTTTAAGCCTTGGCTTTTATTCTTATACCGATACAGGTATGGGAACCGACGTATATATCTATGTTGATGATATTGAAATAAAGGAAGTAGGGGACGCTCCTACCTATACAATTAAGTTTGATACTAATGGCGGCAGCGTCGTTGCAGATATGAGCGGTCTTCTTAACGAACAGATTGTTTTGTCGGCTACTCCTACAAAGGAAAACGCTGTATTCGGCGGTTGGTATACCGACGCTGATTTAACTAAAAGGTTTAACGGTCAGTATTACAGCGACAATATAACACTTTATGCTAAATGGTTAGATAAGGGAAGCCATTATATTGATTTTAACAGTGATGAATATGCTTCCATTTATAAAGTTTCGGCAGGAGTGCAAACGGGTATATCGGATGAATATACTTTTTCCCCTGCAAGAAGCCTTAAATATTGGAATATCGGTAGTTACGGTGCAAGAAGACTTCTTGTGACCGAAGACCGCACTAATATTACGGTTAAAAACCATACGCTTTACCGTATAAATTTCTCTTACAGAAACCACACTCAAAATTTGGCTCTTTTTGAGGCAATGACCAGTGGAAAATCACTTTATACGGGCACTCAGGTATTCGGCGGAACTTTTGTGCTCTCAACTGAAGACGAGTGGAAACAGGCAACGTATTATCTGTATACCGACCTTTTCAGTGAAGAGGAAAATTATCTTGCTTTCTATATTAAGGGTGACGATAATAATAAATCCGATATATATATTGATGATATAGAAATTACAGAGATTGAAGTGCCCAAAGGTCATATTGTTCTAAATGTTGACCATAATGACGGCGAAAATGCCGAATATTTAACAGGTACTGAAAATTCTGCTTTTACACTTAAAGACCCGACGCGTGATGGTTATAAATTCCTTGGTTGGTGCGAGGATAATTGGTATGCAACCGATTTTTATGACGATGCATTTTATTATAACAAAAAGATTTACGCCAAATGGACCAAATTAAAGCAGGTTCAGAATTTTGATGATACTTATGACTATACAGGCGTTTCTTTGGGCTATGATTTGGATGTTGAAATTTATGATACAACCGCAGGTTCAAATTCCGCCAAAAATGCAATTTCAAACCCTAATTCTATCCATAGAATAGGTAAAAAGAACCTCAAAAAAGGCTTTGTTTTGTTTGACGGTTCTATGGAATCATTAGTATCAAATCAAAAATACTTAATATCATTTGCGGTTAAGGTTGATAAGGCAAACTCTCCCGAAAGTGATATTGAAATAGCCCAAACCCGAGCCATAGGTTATGCTTGGTCGGGGGATGAAGAAAATTATCCCATAATAACTGTTGGTGATTTGCCCGAGGGCGAATGGATAAAGGTTAGTTACCTTATGACCGTTTATGAAAGATATCTTTCGATTTTCACAGGCGGTAATAACAGCATTTATTTTGATGATTTTGTTATTGAATGGGTACCCGAAGATACCGAGTTTGAGGATGGCTCGATGCGCAAATTAGAAAAAATTGATGCAAAGGGTAAAGTTACGGGTGATTATGTAGTTGCGGCAGATTCCAACGATTTTTATGATGATGACGATACTACATTTAATGAGAATGGTTTTTCAACCGATATCGAAACCGACTAAAGTCGGATCGTAGCCATGTCGTTCTGTGAGCCAAGGAGTT
>JAZQHI010000085.1:0-3311 GCA_045540535.1 Acutalibacteraceae bacterium
ACCCGTACTTCCGTAAACAATTTTTTCTCCCTTAGAAAACATTTTTTCACCCTCGACTGCATTTTGCAAGTAAAATTATTAATTTTATTTTAGCAGAATTTTTTGCAAAATGTAAGCAAAAAATTTTTTAAAGACACAAAAATACCCGACAGCATTTTTATGTTTTGCTATTGGGGAGAAAATTCAAAAGTAGCAAAAAATGGTGGCGGATTAAAAAAACCCGCAGCAATCTCGTAAAAGTCTTGCTGTCGGGGTAAAGATTAAAAATTAGTAGAAAGTAAAGGCGAACTAAAATTATCTTTCTTCGCGGAAGTAGGAAAGACCGAGACTCTCGGGTGGTTGATTTTCCTTTTTGTTGCGGATACTTATTATAACAAGAACTATAATTGTTACCACGTAGGGAAGAATTTTGAGCAGTTCTTGGTCCTTGCTCGAAAGTCCCAAAAGGAATGGTCCTATTACATAAAGCGCACCGAAAGCGATAGAGCCGAGTATTGCGATATTCGGTTTCCAAACCGCAAATATTACCAACGCTACCGAAAGCCAACCGAACTGGTCAAGAATATTGTTTTGCCAGTTTGCCGCGGCAAAGTCCATAACGTAATAAAGACCGCCAAGACCCGATATAATACCGCCGATACAGGTTGCAATATACTTATATTTTGCAACATTTATACCTGCCGCATCCGCAGTAGCGGGGTTTTCACCAACGGCTCTGAGATTTAAACCGATACGGGTTTTTGTTATAACCAAGGCAACTACAACCGCGATTATGATTGCTAAATAGGTCATAAAACCGTAGGACAGGAAAATGTCCCCAAAAATACCGAGTTTATCTGCAAACGGAAGTGCCGCGCGGTAGGCTTTACCGATTTCGGGGAAAGCCGCAACACCCGTACCGCCCATTTTACTGTTGATTATACTGCCTATAAAGTTACTTATACCAATACCGAATGTTGTAAGGGCAAGACCCGTAACATTTTGGTTGGTTTTAAGGGTAACGGTTAAAAAACAGTAAATAAGAGTAGTGAGCAAAGAACCCAAAATACAGCAACCAATAGTTAAAAGTATGCTTATAACAGGATTGAACACCGCACCTGAAGTTGTATAAAAATAAGCGCCAACGATACCGCTTATAGCACCCGAAGCCATAATACCAGGGGTACCGAGATTAAGGTTACCGCTTTTTTCGGTAATTATTTCACCCGTAGAACCGAGCAAAAGGGTAGAACTTAGTCTTATAGACTGTTGAATAAAGGTTATTAGCATTTCAAAACTCATTATTTTACCCTGCCTTTCGATTTACGGAAATTAATTTTATACCTTGTAAAGAACTCGCAAGCAATAATTGAGAAAATAACAAGCGCGGTTAAAATATCACCGATACTATTGTCAATTCTAAAGGCGGATGTTGCAAACTTACTGCCAACGCTTAAGAAAACTATAAGCATTGAAACAGGTATCATTATAAAGGGATTGAATTTAGCCATCCAGGAAACCATTATAGCGGTAAAACCCTGACCGCCCACAATAGAAGAATTGATGGAGTGTTTATCACCTGCAACAATCATAAATCCTACAAGACCGCAAATAGCGCCCGAAATTGCAACTGTGCGGATAATAACCTTTTTAACGTTAATTCCGATATATCTTGCGGTATTTTCACTTTCGCCTACTACCGAAATTTCGTATCCTTGCTTACTGTATTTAAGGTATACAAACATTAGAATTGTAACACCAACGACAATAAGGATATTAAAAATATAGTTGCGGTCAAACAAATTGGGCAAATATCCGTAACCTGTACGCTCGTTTATAATACCGAGGTCGCTTCTGCCCGACTTATCCTTAACCATTATGAAGTAGGACACCAAGGTCATAGCAACATAGTTCATCATAAGGGTAAAAAGGGTTTCATTAGTGTTCCAAAAAGCCTTGCAAATAGCAGGAATAACCGCCCAAATTGCACCAACTGCAATACTTGCTAGCACCATAACCAAAAGCAGAACAGGTTCATCGAATTTACCGCCGAACTCTATCATACAGTAAGCGCTTGTTAGGCAACCCATAAGTACCTGACCCTCGGCGCCGATATTCCAGAATTTCATTTTAAACGCAGGGGTTACCGCCAATGAAATACATAGAAGAATTGCTACTAAATGGATAGATTCCATATACTTTTTATTAATACCAGAGTTGGCTATCGGGGTTCCGATAACACCCTCGTACATAGATTTAAAAATTGCTATCGGGTTTTGACCCGTTACCGCAACTATAAGAACACTGCTAAGCAGTAATGCCACCAAAATGCCTAAAAAATGAATAAGGGCAGATTTGGCAAAACTCACATCGTCACGCTTAGTAATATGAATAAGCGGTTCGTGCATCTGTTTAGTTTTAACATCAGCCATTTTGAACGCCCTCCTTAGATTTGGTCATTAAAAGACCGATTTCTTCCTTAGTAGCGGTTCTGCCGTCAACAATACCTGTAACCGAGCCCGAACCGATAACCATAATTCTATCGCAAAGTTCGATTAAAACGTCCAGATCTTCGCCCACAAAAATATCCGCAACACCGTTTTTCTTTTGCTCATTTAAAAGATTATAAATCATATAAGAGGAGTTTATATCAAGTCCTCTTACAGGATATGCCGCCATAAGCACTGTAGGAGAAGCCGCAATTTCGCGGCCAACCAGTACCTTTTGTACGTTACCGCCCGAAAGTCTTCTTACGGGGGTGTTAGCGTTAGGTGTTACAACCTCCAACTCTTCGATAATATGCTCTGCCAAATCTTTAGGCGCTTTTCTTTCAAGAAAAGCAGATTTACCCTTGCGGTAAGACCTCAGCATCATATTATCAACTATATCCATATTTCCAACAAGTCCCATACCGAGTCGGTCTTCGGGCACGAAGGAAAGGCGCACACCGAGTTCGCGGATTTGCATAGGAGTTTTATCCCTTAAATTATCGTGTGAAAGGGTTTTGGGGTTGTTATAGATTATCTCCCCCTCGGACACACTTTGAAGACCCGCAATAGCCTCAAGCAATTCACGCTGTCCTGAGCCTGCTATGCCTGCAATACCTAAAATTTCGCCTGAACGAGCGGTAAAGGATACGTTATCAAGAAGCTTGACACCCTCACGGTTTACGCAGTTAAGCTTATTTACAACAAGCCTGTCCTCGGTGTTTTCGGGCTCGCTTCTTTCAATATTTAAGGAAATCTTTTTACCAACCATCATTTCGGTAAGCTCAGCTTCACTTGTTTCGGCGGTGTTTACAGTAGCTATGTATTCGCCCTTGCGAAGCACCG
>JAZQHI010000086.1:0-3412 GCA_045540535.1 Acutalibacteraceae bacterium
ATAGCAGAAAATTTGTTGTATATGCTCCGCATTGACGGAAAGTTTACAGAACTTGAAGCGCAGGTGCTTGATATTGCGCTTATTCTCCACGCAGAACACGGTGGCGGTAACAATTCAACCTTTACTACACACGTGGTATCATCTTCGGGGACGGATACCTATTCGGCGATAGCGGCGGCTTTAGGTTCCCTTAAAGGACCTAAGCACGGCGGCGCTAATATCAAGGTTTCGGGTATGTTTGAGGATATCAAGAAAAATGTTTCGGATTGGACCTGTCGCGAGGAAGTTTATAATTACCTTGCTAAAATTCTTCATAAAGAGGCATTTGATAAGGCGGGTCTTATTTACGGCATAGGTCACGCGATATACTCGGTTTCCGACCCGCGCGCTAAGGTGTTTAAGCGTTTTGTAAAAAGTCTTTCGGAAGAAAAGGGACTTTCTAAGGAATACGCGCTTTACAGCCTTGTTGAAGAACTTGCTCCCGAAGTTATTGCAAAAGAGCGTAAAATGTACAAGGGCGTTAGTGCCAATGTGGATTTTTACAGTGGATTTGTTTATGATATGCTGGGACTGCCTCACGAGTTGTTTACACCGATTTTTGCAATCGCCAGAATTGCAGGTTGGAGTGCCCACAGAATTGAGGAACTTATAAACGCAGGTAAAATAATAAGACCTGCTTATATGGCAGTACAGCCTCACAGAGATTATATTAATATTAAAGAGAGATAAAACTAAAATAGGCTATCCCACTAAGTAGGATAGCCTATTTGTTACTTTATAGCATTAATTATTAAATTTACGGTTTCTTCAAGCGTTAGATTTTTGGGTTCTACGGTTATATCGGCATATTTGCGGTATAACGGCAGGCGTTTATTAAAAACATCTTCAAAATTTTCATCTTTTTCCATAACAATGCCTCTTGCCGACATATTGGAAACACGTTTTACAATTTCTTTGAATTCAACATCAAGAAAAATTACCGTAGAGTTTGTTTTTAGTTTTTCCATTGCGCTGTCGCTTAAAACAGCACTGCCGCCTGTAGCGATTACGTGATTACTAAGAGAAAGGTTTAAAAGAACCTCTTCCTCGGTTTTTAAAAATGACGAAAGACCCTTAGTGTCAATAGTAGTCTGCAATTTTTCACCCGTTTTTTGTTGGATAAGCAAATCGGTATCAACAAACTGCATCCCGATTGCTTTTGCAAGTATAACCCCAACGGTGCTTTTGCCGCTTCCAGCCATACCGATTAAAACTACATTACTTTTCATATTAGTTTTTAAGGCTTTGAAGCGGGGCGGGAATTCTGCCTGCGCGGTCGATAAACTTTTTAGGGCTCTTTGTAAGATTAACCTTCATAATAGGTCCTGAACCCAGAAGTCCGCCGAATTCGAGTGTATCGCCTGCCTTTTTACCAATAGCAGGGATTACTCTTACCGCGGTTGTTTTAGAGTTTACCATACCTATAGCGGCTTCATCTGCAATGATGCCCGAAATCACTTCGGCAGGGGTTTCGCCCGGTATTGCTATCATATCAAGTCCTACCGAGCAAACGGCGGTCATAGCCTCAAGTTTAGAAAGTTCAAGGTCGCCCGAACGCGCGGCGGCTATCATACCTGCATCCTCTGATACAGGGATAAATGCGCCCGAAAGTCCGCCAACGTAGGATGACGCCATAACGCCGCCTTTTTTAACGGCATCATTAAGCATAGCAAGGGCGGCAGTTGTACCGTGAGTACCGCAGGTTTCGAGTCCCATTTCCTCTAAAATATGTGCTACCGAGTCGCCAACGGCGGGGGTGGGGGCAAGCGACAAGTCAACTATACCAAACGGTACACCTAAACGGCGCGAAGCCTCTGTGCCGACAAGTTGACCCATACGGGTGATTTTAAATGCAGTACGCTTAATAATTTCGGCAAGTGCGCCAAGGTCCCCGTCAGGACATTTTTTAAGCGCTGCCTGAACAACGCCGGGACCCGATACACCAACGTGAATTACGCAGTCGGGCTCGCCAACGCCGTGAAAAGCACCTGCCATAAAGGGATTATCCTCAACCGCGTTGCAAAAAACAACAAGTTTTGCGCAACCGATACAGTCGCGGTCGGCAGTGATTTCGGCAGTTTCGCGTACAATCTGACCCATAAGTTTTACAGCATCCATATTAATGCCGGCTTTGGTTGAACCAATGTTAACCGAAGAACAGATATTATTGGTTACCGATAACGCTTCGGGAATAGAGCGGATAAGCGCTTCATCGCCTGCGGCAAAACCTTTATGTACAAGGGCACTGTAACCGCCTATAAAGTTAACACCTGTCGCATCAGCGGCTCTTTGTAAAGCCTTTGCATATTTTACGGGGTCACCGCCCGAAGCGGCGGCTACCATAGCAATAGGAGTAACGGAAATTCTTTTATTAATAATAGGAATGCCGTATTCCCGTTCAATATCTTCGCCAACTTTTACAAGGTTACCTGCAAGTCGGGTGATTTTGTTATAAATCTTTTCGCAAGCCTTGTCAGCGTCGGAATCTGCACAGTCAAGCAACGAGATGCCCATTGTAACGGTTCTTATATCAAGATTTTCTTCGGAAATCATATTAATGGTTTCCATTATATCATTAATATTAATCATTATGTTACCTCTTAAATTCTGTGCATTGAGTTAAAAATATCTTCGTGCATAACACGGATATCAAGGT
Source organism: Acutalibacteraceae bacterium (assembly GCA_045540535.1). GTDB lineage: Bacteria > Bacillota > Clostridia > Oscillospirales > Acutalibacteraceae > UBA737. The sequence continues at coordinate 2,696 of JAZQHI010000086.1, forward strand.
TCTTTTTTGCGCCTAAATTTTTCATTTTATCGGAAAATTCGGCAAAAGAGCAGTTAAGTTCTTTAATTTCGGTAAGCATTACCATTACAAACATATCCTGCAAAACCGATTGGGTAATGTCAAGAATATTGGCATTACACTCCGAACAAACGGAACTTACTTCCGCAATAATTCCTACGGCATCTTTGCCTATTACTGATACTACGGTTTTCATAAAATTACCCCTTTTAAGATTTATTCTTCCTCGTCGGGCATCTCCCAGTTGTGCCAAACTGCCTGAACATCGTCATTATCTTCAAGCATATCAATAAGTTTTTCCATTTTTGCAATGGATTCCTCGTCGTCAATAGTGGACATGGTTTGCGGAATGTATGCAACCTCTGCCGAAAGGAATGTAAAGCCCTTTTCTTCCAAAGCATCGCGCACAGCGCCTAAATCGTTGGGAGCGGTTGTTATTTCGAAAACGTCACCGTCAAAATTAAAATCGTCAGCCCCTGCATCCAAAGCGGCTTCCATAACGGTGTCCTCATCAAGACCCTCTGCCTCAATCTGAATTACGCCCTTGCGGTCAAACATAAACATAACTGAACCCGATTGACCGAGGTTACCGCCGCACTTATCAAAATAATGACGCATTTCGCCTGCAGTACGGTTGCGGTTATCCGAAAGGGTTTCAACAACAACGGCTATACCTGACGGACCGTAACCCTCGTAAAT
>JAZQHI010000087.1:0-5286 GCA_045540535.1 Acutalibacteraceae bacterium
CGGAAATCGCTCTTGCAGAAACCCCCGAATTGTTACCCCAACTTAAAAAAGCCGGTGTTGTTGACGCGGGCGGTTACGGTTTTGTGTTAATTTTAAAGGGTATGTTATCTGTTATGCGCGACGGTGTTATGATTAAAGCAAACAACGTAGTCGCAGAGCCTGAGGAAGAAGAGGAATCTTCAAGAAATGCTGCAGGTGAGTTTGAGGGTGAAATTACCTTTACCTACTGCACCGAATTTATCGTTAACCGCGACCCCGAGTGCAGTAAAGAGCCTAACGAACTAAGGCTTTTCCTTGAAACCATCGGTGACTGTGTTGTTGTAGTTGATGATGAGGAAATCATTAAGGTTCACGTTCATACCGACCATCCAGGTAATGCTATTGAAAATGCGCTTACCTTTGGTTCGCTTGTGCATTTAAAGATAGAAAATATGCGCGACCAACACGAACGCGCTAAGCACGATGCAGAAAATGCTAAGAAAAAACCTGCTAAAAGTGCTGACAGAACCGAAACATTTACACCTGTTGAACCTACAAAGCCCGTTGGTTTTGTATCTGTTTGCGCGGGTGACGGTTTGGCTGAACTTTTCCGCGATTTAGGTGTTGATACTATCGTTAGCGGCGGTCAGACAATGAATCCCAGCACCGATAATATTTTAAAGGCGATTGAATCCACCCCTGCGGAAACTGTTTTTGTTCTTCCTAATAATAAAAATATTATTATGGCGGCAGAGCAGGCAATTCCTATTAGTACACGTAAGGTTATCGTTCTTCATACACGTACAATTCCTCAGGGTATTACCGCAATGTTAAGTTTTGACCCTGACGCTACGGATGACGCTAACGCTATAGAAATGGAAAAAGCGGCTGAACGTATTGCAACAGGTCAAATAACCTTTGCTGCAAGAGATTCTGAGTTTGACGGTCATAGTATTAAAAAAGGCGAGTTAATGGCATTGCTTGGCGGTAAGATTACTTTTGTTGATACCGACCTTCCTAAAACCGTTCTTAAACTCCTTAAACAGATGGTAAAACGCGACAGCGAATTTATTACTGTTATTCACGGTGAGGATGTAACCGAAGCGCAGGCTTCCGAAATAGAGGCTCAAATACAGGAAAAATTCGGTTCTAAAGCAGAAATCACCTTTATTAACGGCGGTCAACCGATTTACTATTATATTATTTCTGTTGAATAATTCTAAGAGGTGAATTATATGATAACGGCTACCACTGATATTCAGTATTTAAAGGGTGTTGGTGAAAAAAGGGCTGTTATTCTAAAGAATAAGGGCATCGATACAGTCGGTGCCCTTTTACGTTTTTATCCTAGAGCCTACCTTGATTGGACTAAAATCACCCCTATAGCAGAGTGTGATTTTTTTGAAAATAATTGCATAAAGGCAAAAATCATTACCCCTATTGAAGAACGCCAAAAACGAAAAGGAATGTCAATTTTCAGATTTATTATTGACGACGGCAGTTCACAGGCGGAAGTAGTGCTTTTTAATCAAAAATTTTTGGCAAGTAAGTTGCGGCAGGACCGTGAATATCTTTTTTACGGTAAGGTCGGCGGTAACTTTTATATGCGGCAGATGTCTTCGCCGCTTATTATGGAATCGGGTTATAACGGCATAGAACCGATATATCCTGCAAACAAAAATCTTTCCTCTAAGGTTATTGAAAAATTGGTTGCAACGGCTTTAAATTCTATTGAATTGCCTGAAACTTTGCCGATTGAAGTCAGGGAAAGAAACGGCCTTTGCGATTTAAAAACCGCTCTTTTTAGTATTCATTTCCCAAAAACTAAAGAACTGCTTGAAAGGGCAAAAAAACGCCTTGTTTTTGAAGAACTTTTTATTCTGCAAGCGGGGCTTACTTTTCTTAAAAAGCGTTCTCGCGGAAAAACGGGTTGCAAAATTCATAATAACTGTTTTGAAGAGTTTAAACAGTTGTTACCCTTTAGTCTTACATCGGCGCAAATTCGGGTGACTGAAGAATGTATAAGCGATATGAATTCTGGGCGACCTATGAACCGCTTGGTTCAGGGCGATGTTGGAAGCGGTAAAACCGCCGTTTGTGCGGCACTTTGTTTTGTTGCGGCAAAAAACGGTTTTCAATCGGCGTTGATGGCGCCTACCGAAATTCTGGCTGAACAACATTTTAAAACACTTATGTCTTTTATGAATAATTCGGGTGTTAAGTGCGGACTTTTGACAGGTGCTACTACTAAAAAGCAAAAAACGGTTATTAAAGAGGCGCTGAAAAACGGCGAAATAGATGTTATTATCGGGACACACGCTTTGCTTAGCGATGATGTTGAGTTTAAAAATTTAGGGTTGGTTATTACCGATGAACAACACCGCTTTGGCGTAGCGCAACGCGGAAAACTTTCATCAAAAGGGGAAAATCCGCATACACTTGTTATGTCGGCAACCCCAATTCCAAGAACATTGGGACTAATTCTTTACGGCGACCTTGATATAAGTATTATTGACGAATATCCTAAGGGAAGACAGAAGATTGATACATATTTGGTCGATACTTCTTACAGAAACAGGATATACAATTATATAAAGAAGTTTTTAAACGATGGCAGGCAAGGGTATATCGTCTGTCCTTTGGTAGAAGAAAACGAAACTCTTGATATTACACCCGCGGTGGAATATTACGAAAAATTAAAAGCGGAAGATTTTTCTGACTATTCTTTAGGTCTTATTCACGGTAAGATGAATTCTAAAGAAAAAGAAAAGGTTATGCGGCAGTTTAAGGACGGCGAAATTCAACTTCTTATCGCTACTACTGTTATTGAGGTTGGAATTGACGTTCCAAACGCTGTAATTATGGTGATTGAAAATGCCGAACGTTTCGGACTTTCGCAACTGCATCAGTTGCGGGGTAGAATTGGTAGAGGAAGTTATAAATCCGATTGTATTTTAATTTCGGATAATAAGTCGGAAGATACTAAAAAACGGCTTAATGTTATTAAAAACACGAGTGACGGTTTTAAAATTGCCGATGCCGATTTAGAATTAAGAGGTCCAGGTGACTTTTTGGGTTCAAGGCAACACGGTCTTCCCGATATGAAAATAGCTGATTTGTTTGCCGACCGTGATGTTTTAAAACGAGCAGGCAAAGAGGTTGAAATTTTGCTTAAAAGCGACCCTAAACTTAACAATGAGGCAAATTCTGCTTTACGGGCAGAAATTGCCGCACTTTATAAAAAACTTAACAATAATTAGCAGGTGAAAATTATGTTTAAAGAAATTAGCGCTAAGGAAATTGGTTCTAATATTATAAAATCCATTGCAGATGAATGGATGCTTATTTCCGCAGGTGACCAAAGCGGTTATAATATGATGACGGCATCTTGGGGATTTGCAGGCGAAATGTGGGGGAATGATAGCGTTATTGCTATGATAAGACCGCAACGTTATACAATGGATTTTGTTGATAAGAAAGATTATTTTACCCTTAGTTTCTATGGCGATAGAAAAGATATTCATAAGGTTTGCGGCTCAAAATCGGGCAGAGATGTCAATAAAACCGAACTTACAGGACTAACCCCTATTTTTTGCGATGATACTGTTTATTTTGAAGAGGCAAGACTGGTGCTTGTTTGCAAAAAGCAGTACGTAGGTAAACTGTCGGAAGAAAACTTTACCGATAAAGAACCTTTAAAATGGTATCCCGATAAGGATTATCATTATATGATTGTTGGAAAAATTGAGAAAGTATTAGTAGAGGATAATAATTAATGAAGTTTTTAATTGCATCGGATATTCACGGCTCGGCTTACTTTTGTAATCTTTTGACCGAGGCTGTACTTAAAGAAAAGGCAGATAAAGTTATTCTTTTGGGTGATATTTTGTATCACGGACCGCGCAACGATTTGCCGCGCGATTATGCACCCAAAAAGGTAATAGAAATGCTTAATCCTTTAAAAGAAAAACTGTTGTGTGTAAGGGGCAACTGCGATACCGAGGTTGACCAAATGGTTTTAGATTTTCCAATTCTTGCGGATTATGCCGTAATTCAGGCAGGGGAAAGGGTAATCTACGCAACCCACGGTCACAAATTTAACGAAAGCACCTTACCGCCGTTATCTAAGGGTGACATATTGCTTAACGGTCATACCCATGTACCAAAATGCACCGAGTACGAAAACTATATTTATATGAATTCGGGTTCGGTTTCAATTCCTAAAGAAAATTCACCTCACAGTTATATGATTTTCGAAAATAACGAATTTTTGTGGAAAAACCTTGAAAATGGCGAAGTTTATATGAAATTCGCGCTGTAAAGTTGCAATTAAATCCTTAATGCTTTCTCCTTAGAGGAGCAGGCTATGGATTCATAACATCATTGTAGGGAACGACCGTAAGTGTCGTTCCTTTTTTTATAATAATTTATCTCGTAGGGACTTATCGTCCCCGACTGTCCGTTAACATTCTCAGTCATTGCGAGCGTAAGCGTGGCAATCCGTTTTCCTGGTATTACGGATTGCTTCGTCACGTTGTTCCTCGCAATGACATTTTTATTTTATATTTTAAATATCAAAATAATTTGCAATATTATCCAGAATGTGTTATATTTAAAATGATAGATTGTATTTAATAATTTTAAATATATAAGGGTGAGTGCAATTGAAAAAATTAATTGGTTGCTTTTTAACAATAATGCTTGTTTTCGGTTTGTTTTCGTTTGGAAACACTAGCATAACCGCAAGTGCGGAAACAACTTATATAGATAACAGTTCTTATTATTATACATATACTGTTTTGGATAATAAGGCTACAATTACAGATGCTTTCATCAAAGGTGACATTACAATACCCTCTATATTAGGCGGTTGTCCTGTTACAAGTATTGGGGGTTATGCATTTTATTATTGCGATAGACTTACAAGTATAACAATTCCTGATAGTGTTACAAGTATAAAAAATTATGCATTTTATTGGTGTGATAGCCTTGAAAGTGTAACAATAGGTAATGGCGTTACTAGTATAGGAAATTATGCATTTTATTCTTGTGATAGCCTTACAAGTATAACAATCCCCGATAGTGTTACAAGTATAGGTGATTGGGCATTTTCTAATTGCTCTAGCCTTACAAGTGTAACAATAGGTAATGGTGTTACAAGTATAGGTGATATGGCACTTTCTTATTGCTCTTGCCTTACAAGTATAACAGTTGACGGCGGAAACCAAAATTATTGCAGTGAAAACGGGGTATTATATAATAAGGCTAAGACCGAATTGATTTGTTACCCTAAAGGTAAAACTGCAA
>JAZQHI010000088.1:0-2154 GCA_045540535.1 Acutalibacteraceae bacterium
GCAGGAACCTAACTGTATAAGTGCTCTTGTCGTGGTAGCTTTTGTCAGATTTCAACAATTCATAATAGGTTAAGCGCATCACAGATGCTTATACTCAATCCTTCGCGTTGCAAACGCGAAGGGACGGATGTCGAAATAAACGTAAGAAGGATTATATTTATATAATGTTACTCCTTGATAATGCTCATTAGTTCTTCATATTTATCCTCTCCAAGATTTGCTTTATTTAAGCGTTGTTGAATTGGATATTTTGCTATGATTGTATTTGGTAACATAGTTTCCCATACATCGGCATCGAGAAGATTTTTCCATTTATCCTTTGCACGCAAAATAACAAACTTTACATCGGGCCGATTGTAGGCAATATAACGTATAAGTTCTTTTGTGTAAATTTGGGTTGGCAAATATTTTCCTTTATCAAATCCCCCGCCATATTCTTTTGATGTGTAAGCGCAATATTGAACAACTGCAAATTTCTTGTAGAAATCAAACTCGTTCATAGTGTCTGGTTTCAATACAGATAACCTACCGGCTTTTTTATCATCGCCTCGCCAGTAATTCTCACCGATTAAACTGATAGCATCTGCTAATTCTTTGTTGCGGGGAAAAAAACTATCAGCCTCGAAGAGCAAAGTCCTCTGTTCCCCATAAATACAGCTTCGGCAATACTCCCCTTTTTGCTTATTTCAAGTGCTATATCTTTGTTGTTTTTTTCTTGCCAACCAGGGTTAAGGCTAAGTATTATTATTTTTGCTTTTAGTGGATTTCCTTGCCATGGTTCTGCTGGAATTTCAAGATGGTATTTGTGATTATCGTTCTTTTTACAATTATTGTATAGTTCTAAAAGTTCTCTGTCTGCTTCAACAGCAAAAGTTCTTGTAGTTGAGTATAAATCATAACCTTGATATTTTGGGGCAAGTGTTTTCCACGGGTTGTTATCTACCAACCAATCTTTGCTTATATTTTTATATCCTGTTGGGTGGCTAATAATATCTTTGATACGATTTGCGCTCATTTTATGTCTGTTTAGATATAAATTAACAGGTTTCCCTCCTATAAATTTTCTTGAGAAAATTTGTTCCTCATTTTTGTTTGTGCAGTATGAACACCTTAATAATAATTCTACTCTAAATAATTCCACCAGTTCTTTCAGCTCTAAATTATCTATAAGAACTAATTGAGTTAGGTCAATATCACGTTGGTCGCTTTTGTTGTATCGTAACACGGTTATTAAATGAGATAACGCATCCTTTGCGTCATTTTCACTTATAGAACCATTCTCATTGATGTGTTCTTTTAAACAATCATAAAGATTATACCCTTTGTTGAATGCCTGTGTCAAATCTTTAAAACGCTCATTGTCGTCTATGTCATTCCATTCTGTACAACCAATATAAAAATAACTTTTTAATGGCTTTGTAAGTTTGCTATAACCTTTCATATACGATGTATCGTTCTGTTTATTGCAAATATAGAATTATTTTTCAATAAAATTCAAACAGCTTCTTAATGTATTCTTTAAAATCTGAGATAAATTTGATTTGTTAGTGTCCGGTAAACGTATATAAGTCGTTTAAAATTCAATATTTAAGCAACTATAAGCCCCAATTCATTATTAAGACAAATTTAAGTCAATGATTGGAACTTCCTCGCCCTGCTAAGCCTCACTTTACGCTCGGCACTTCCTGTTCATCCGCATTTGTAATGCGGATGAACTGAGTGTCAGCATTTGCAATGCGCTTACATCTATAAATCCAATAGAATCCGCACAGGCAGGAATTTAACTGTATAAGTGCCCTTATCGTGGTAGCTTTTGTCAGATTTCAACGATTCATAATAGGTTAAGCGCATCACAGATGCTTATACTCAATCCTTCGCGTTGCAAACGCGAAGGGACGGAAATAATATAACATCTGAGTAAATCTCTGCCATCATTCTATTGATTGTCTGCATCATTTTATCGCTGAATGATGCAGATATTTTTTTTTGAGGTAGATTGCAACTTTTGTCCGTCCGCATTTGCAATGCGGATGGACTGAGTATCAGCATTTACAATGCGCTTACATCTATAAATCCAATAGAACCCGCATAGGCAGGAACCTAACTGTATAAGCGCCCTTGTCGTGATAGCTTTTGTCAGATTCCTACGATTCA
>JAZQHI010000089.1:0-2282 GCA_045540535.1 Acutalibacteraceae bacterium
CGTTTCGAGTTCATTAACAGGTGAGGGTAAAACCATTACCTCAGTTAATCTTGCAAACTCGCTTTCGCAACTTAACCAAAAGGTGCTTTTAATAGACTGCGACCTTCGTCGTCCCTCGGTTTATAAAAAATTAGGAATTGAAAAATCTGCAGGTCTTTCGGAATATTTAACAGGTCAATTCAAGTTAGCCGATGTTGTACATCCCTATGAGTTTAAGGATGCTATCAACACCTTTGATGTTATTGCATCGGGTGAAAATCCGCCTAACCCAATGGAGCTTATAAGCTCAGAAAAAATGCGTAATTCTATACAGGCTTTCCGTAAGACATATGACTATATCATTATTGACCTTCCACCTATCGGCGAGGTTAGTGATGCATTGGCGGTTGCTGATTATGTAGACGGTATGCTTTTAGTAGTTCGTCAGAATTACTGTAACCGTGTGGTTCTCTCTAAGGCTATTACTCAGTTTGATTTTGTTGATACAAAGCTACTTGGAATTGTTTTCAATTGTTCTAAGGAAGACTCAAACGGATATGGTAAATATAAACGCTATTATAAATATAAAGGATATAACTGTGATACCTATCGCAGAGCGCATCTGGCAACCATGAAAAAGGTAAAAGAGAAATCGGCGCTAAAAAACGATAATGAATAGATTATCGGTCGATTTTCATACACATATTTTGCCCTGTGTTGATGATGGCAGTTCTTCGCTTTCGCAAACAGTTGATATGTTGAGGGCTGAATTTCAAATGGGGATAGAAACGATAGTTGCAACACCCCATTTTTATGCCGACATTGATACACCCGAAAACTTCCTGCAAAGGCGGCAAAGGGCTTTTGAGAATATAAACGAAGCTATAAGTAATACCGATGAGTTACCCAGAATAATTTTGGGAGCCGAGGTGTTATATTTCGATGGTATTGAAAACTGGGATATACTGCCTAGTCTTGCTATTGAGGGGACTCGCTATATTCTTATAGAAATGCCTAGCGCCCCGTTCTCGAAAAAAAGTCTCGATACATTATCGGTATTCAAGGAAAAAACGGGATATACCCCAATAATAGCGCATTTAGACCGTTATATAACACTATTTAGAACCTTTAATTTACCCGAAATTTTATCTCAAATGGATGTGCTCGTACAGGTGAACGCATCATGTTTTTTGAAGTTTCCGGATTCGGTTCTGGCAATTAAACTATTAAAAAACAACAAAATACATCTGCTTGGTTCTGATTGTCATAATTTAACCACACGCCAACCTAATCTTGATAAGGCGCAAAAGGTAATCATTCAAAAAGCAGGTGAACAAACTTTAAATCGATTAGTCGAATTTCAAAACCTTGTTTTAGGTAATTAAATTCGGTTACTTGAATAAAATTTATATTAAGGAGAAACAGAAATGAAAAAAGTCATCGCAATTTTAACCGCCGTTATCTTAGTTTTAAGCATCGGCACAACCGCTTTTGCGGCAAACTTCACACCCAGTGTTGAAGAAAAGGACGCTCCCACACTTGTAGCTCCCAGTAAAGGCCAGATAAAGCAAGAGATTAAAGAGCAGCTTAAACAAGAGGGAACCATTGCTTTAATCGTTCATACCGAAACAGATAATGTTGCTCACGAAATCTCTCATTCCGAACTTGTTGTAACATCTGTTGCAGAAATGGATGAATCCAAAAAGATTCCCAAAGAAGCAAAAGAGGATTTGGAGAAGGCCTACAAAGATTTTTCTGATAAAAACAAAAATATTGACAAGGTAGTTCCTGCAGAGGTAAATAAGGCTATTACAGAAACTGTTAAAAAAGAAATGGGCAATGATAAAACTACTGCCGACCTTATCGTTCGCGACCTTTTCGATGTATCCTTATTGAATGATGAACACCACGAAACACTTATCGATGATGAACATCACCTATTACTTACTTTCTCTTTAGGTGTTAAGAAGGATGAGTTCGTTACCGCTATTAAGTTTAATCCTGAAACAAAGCTTTGGGAAACTATCCGTAGCGTTGTTAACAATGGCGACGGTACCGTTACCTGCGAATTCGACCACTTATGCCCGATTGCTTTCTTAGTTGAGAAGACCGAGGCTAATTCTGGTGCTGCTGGGGATTCTGCCCAGACAGGCGATAATTCTGTAAGCCTTTATGTTTGGATTGCTATTGCAGCTGCAACTGCAGGCTTAATGGTTATACTCTTTGTAGTAAAAAACAAGAAGGAAAAAAGCGCTGAATAGTTTTTCGGCGGGTACTGCGTATGAAAAGTAAGGCAAGTCGGA
>JAZQHI010000090.1:0-2396 GCA_045540535.1 Acutalibacteraceae bacterium
CTTTCAAGGGGTGAAATTCAGGTTATCGGTGCTACAACCTTTAAGGAGTACCGTAAATATATCGAAAAAGATGCCGCTTTGGAACGCCGTTTCCAACCTGTTACGGTTGAAGAGCCATCTATTAAAGAGGCTGAGGAAATCTTAATGGGTGTTAAGGGCTATTATGAGGGCTTCCATAATGTAGTAATCCCTGAAAACATCGTAAAAAAAGCAGTTATTTTATCTGAAAGATATGTAACCGACAGATATTTGCCCGATAAGGCGATTGATTTGCTTGATGAGGCAAGCGCACACGCAAGCCTTGAAAATAAGGCTATTGACCAACTTTACCTTGCAAATAAAAAGGTTGCCGAGTGCTCAATTAAACTTGAAGAGTTAGAGGCTAATGTTGAAAACCCCGATTACGAGCAACAAGCATTAATCAAAGCCGACCTTGAGAAATACAAACGCGAGGCAGAGGCTCTTTATGAACCTGCATCTAATAATACCGTAAGCGATAAGGATATCGCTAAGGTTATTGAACTCTGGACGGGAATTCCTGCAACAAAGGTTCAGGAAAGTGACCTTAAAAAACTTGCAAGCCTTGAAGACGAACTTAATAAAAAAATCATCGGTCAGGAGGAGGCTACCCGTCTTGTAGCGGCGGCAGTTAAGCGTTCAAGAGTAAAAACGGGCAATCTTCATAGACCTGCATCTTTTATTTTTGTTGGTCCTACGGGTGTAGGTAAAACCCAACTTGTAAAGGTGCTGTCCGAACAACTATTTGACACCCCCGAAACCCTTATAAGACTTGATATGTCCGAATTTATGGAAAAACATTCTGTATCAAGAATTATAGGAGCGCCTCCGGGATATGTCGGTTTTGACGAGGCAGGTCAACTTACCGAAAAGGTAAGAAGAAAGCCCTATTCGGTAGTCCTTTTTGACGAGATTGAAAAGGCTCACCCGGATGTTCTTAATGTCCTTCTTCAAATTCTTGACGACGGCAGAATTACCGATGCCGGCGGCAGAACGGTTAATTTTGAAAATACAATAGTTGTTATGACCTCAAATGCGGGCAGTGACCGTACCGACAACCTTTTAGGTTTTGGCAAAACGGTTGCCGATGCTTCAAAGGAAAAGGCATTAAAAGCGCTTGAAAGTTTCTTACGCCCCGAATTTATAGCAAGGGTTGACGAAATTGTTGTTTTCTCGCCTTTGAGCGAAGATTCAATGACTAAAATCGCCGCATTAATGCTTGACGAATTAAAGGAAGCACTATCCGAAAAACTTATAGATTTTGTTTACGATGACGCAACTTGCAAATACCTTGCAACTAAATGCGGCGGTGGCAAACGCGGCGCCAGAGAACTTCGCAACCTTATCCGCCGCGAAATTGAAAGCAAATTAGTTGATATCATAATCGAAAAAGGCGAGGGCACCATATCAAAACTTTCAGTAACCGCTAAAAACAACGAAATTGCTGTTGATTATAAAACGGTATAAAGAACAGGCATAACCAAACTCGGTTATGCCTGTTATTTTGTAGTGAACGGATTGCCGCGCTAACGCTCGCAATGACAAAGAATTTAAGATAAAATTAAATTATTCAATGTAGGGACAGGCGTCCCGACTGTCCGTTATTGTTTTTGCGCGTTTTTTGTATTGAATTATTCCGCGGAAAAATACTGTTGATTTTTGAGCGATTTAGTGGTAAAATATGTTTGCTACACAAGTTGAATATTTAAACCTATGTGGGTGCATTTTATTTCGGTAAAAATGCATTCTCTGTTTTCGCATTCATATAGGTGAGAAAACTTGTGTAGCAACAATACGAGTCTGCGTTTTTCGTGCGCAGGGCTTGTCTTTGCGCACTTTTTAATTTGGAGGAGATTGAAAAATGAAAACTAAAAAACTAATCGCGTTAATTTTAGCCTTTGCACTACTTGTTTGCACACAGCCATTTGGCGCATTAACCGCAAGTGCGGCAACAACATATACCGAAGGTTCTTATACATATACTGTCGATAACGATGAAGCAACTATTACACGTTTTAGTACCAGTAATACCGGCGAAATAACAATACCTTCTACACTAGGGGGGTGTCTTGTTACAGGTATAGCCAATCATGCCTTCCGCTCTTGCAAGATTACAAGTATAATTATACCTGATTGCGTTAAAACAATAGGCGAAAATGCCTTTTACTATTGTAATAATTTAAAAAGTGTGATATTAGGTGATGGAATTACTAGTATTGGTGAAGATGCATTTATTTACTGTAGCAATCTTGAGAATATTAATATACCAAACAGTGTAGTTAGTATAGGAGAATATGCTTTTTATCAATGCCTGAGTCTCAAAAGTGCAACTTTAGGCAATGGGGTCAAAAGTATAGGTAGATATGCTTTCACTTTTT
>JAZQHI010000091.1:0-10672 GCA_045540535.1 Acutalibacteraceae bacterium
GAAATAGCAGATTCCCAAAGTTTTTTCTTAGATGATATAAAATAAATTCAAGGTGATTTTATGGGATTTTTCAGTAAAATTAAAGAGGGACTAAAAAAAACCAGAAACTCTATTGCAGAAAGTGTTAACGGTATAATTAACAGTTTTACTAAGATTGATGAAGACCTTTTTGAAGAGTTGGAAGAAACCCTTGTAATGTCCGATATAGGCGTTACAACTGCAGGTGAGATTTGCGATATTTTGCGCAAAAAAATAAAGGAAACGGGTGTTACCGATCCTCGCGAAATTAAGGGAATGTTGCGCGAAATAATAACCGAAATGTTAGGTGAGGACGAGGGTTTAAAGTTAGAAACCAAACCCTCTGTAATACTTGTAATCGGTGTTAACGGTGTAGGTAAAACAACATCTATCGGTAAAATTGCCGCTCAACTAAAAAACAATGGCAAAAATGTTGTATTAGGCGCGGCTGATACTTTTCGTGCCGCCGCTATAGACCAGTTGGGCATCTGGGCAGAGCGTGCAGGGGTTACAATGGTAAAAAGCGTTGAGGGTACTGATCCCGCGTCCGTTGTGTTTGACACTATTGCTTCCGCTAAGGCTCATAACGCTGATGTTATTATTTGCGACACTGCAGGCAGACTTCATAATAAGAAAAATCTTATGGACGAACTTGCAAAAATCAACCGTGTAATTTCAAGGGAACTGCCCACGGCTTCGGTTGAAACTTTGCTAGTGCTTGATGCCGCTACAGGTCAAAATGCAGTGAATCAGGCAAGGGAATTCAAAAACGTTACGAATATTACGGGAATTGTTCTTACTAAACTTGACGGAACGGCTAAGGGCGGTATAATAATTCCGATAAGAAACGAACTCGGTATCCCTGTAAAATATATAGGCGTAGGCGAGGGGATTGACGATTTACAACCCTTTAGCGCTATGGAATTTGCCGAGGGTATTTTTGCTGTTGAGGAATAGAAATGAAGGTATTTATTGCAACTAAAAATCAAAAAAAACTTGTTGAACTCAGCCGAATACTTCTTCCTATGGGGTTTGAGGTTGTATCCGAAAAGGATTTGGCGAAACCTTTGGAAGAAATTGAAGAAACCGGTACTACCTTTGAAGAAAATGCTATTTTAAAGGCAAAGGCGGGGCTTAAAGAAACAGGTTATATCAGCGTTGCTGATGATTCGGGTATATGCGTTGATTATTTAAACGGCGCACCAGGTATTTATTCTGCCCGTTATTCAGGCGGTCACGGTAATGATGACGATAATAATAAAAAGATATTAGCCGAGTTAGAGGGCGTTCCAATGGAAAAACGCACCGCTTACTATGTTGCGGCGATTGCTTGTGTTTTTCCTGATGGCAGACAGTTTACTGTAAGGGGCGAATGTCACGGTCATATTGCTTTAGAGGAGTCGGGCAATTGCGGTTTTGGTTATGACCCATTGTTTATCAGCGAAAAAGGTTGCTTTGGTCATTTATCCGCCGAAGAAAAGGACAGTATCAGTCATAGAGGAAAGGCTCTAAGACTTTTTAAAGAGGAACTTTCAAAATATATTTAAAAATATACACTGATGAAAAATGCAACGTAAAAGGGGAATTACAGAAAAATTATGCTAAATTCAAGACAACGTGCGCAATTACGCGCAATGGCAAATGATATGGAAACTATTTTGCAGGTTGGCAAATCGGGTATTAATGAAAATACCGTAAAGCAGGTAAAAGATGCTTTGGAAGCACGCGAACTTATAAAACTTCGCGTTTTGGAAACTTGTCCTACTAATGCCAGAATTACTGCCGATACTTTAGCCGAAAGTGTAGATTGCGACGTAGTTCAGGTTATAGGAACAAGATTTATTCTTTATAAGGAAAGCAAAAATAATAAAACAATCAAGTTGGTGAAATAATGGCTTTTACCGCGATTTTCGGCGGAACATTTAATCCGTTTCATATAGGTCATCTTGAAATGTTAAAGGTTTTAGATGCCGACCCTAGCATTGAGAAAATTTTTCTCATGCCTGATAAAATTCCGCCGCATAAGGTGTGCGATTTTATCGCTGAAGATGAAGTAAGAATAGAAATGTGCCGCTTAATTTGTGAAGATTTTGCTAAAGCCGAACTATGCCTTATAGAATTTGAGCGTGAAGGTAAAAGTTACAGTTACGATACAGTTTTGGAACTTAAAAAAAGATACAGGCAAAAAGATTTTGTATTTGTTTGCGGCGGAGATATGCTAGTTACTTTTCATCAGTGGTATAAGTACGAAGAACTGATGACTCAACTGCCGTTTATCGCTTTCAGAAGAAGTGATACAGACAATGAACTTTTCGACAGTAGAGTAAAAAAACTTGCTGAAAAAGGTATGAAGATTATTGTGAAGCAGGAAATTATACCTGCAGTTTCTTCCACCGAAATCAGAGGGGATTTTAAAGCGGCTAAAAAACTTTTACCCGAAAAGATTTATAATTTCTTAGTAGAAAGGGGAGTGTACGGTGAATAAAACTTATGATAATTATAAGGAAATACTAAAGTCCAGACTTAACGAAAAACGTTATTTTCATTCGCTTTGTGTTGCAGATGAAGCATTGCGACTTGCCCAAAAGTACGGGGGAAACAGCGAAAAATGTTACCTTGCAGGACTTTTGCATGATATTACTAAAAACTCTCCTGACGAAGAACACTTGCAAATATTTGAAACCTTTGGTATAATGCTAAACGATATTGAAAAAAAAGCCAAAAAACTGTGGCATGCAATGTCGGGTGAAGCGTATATTAAAAACGTTTTAGGTATTACCGATGAAGAGTTACTCGACGCGGTACGCTATCATACAACCGCTAAGAAAAATATGTCGCTTACAGCGAAAATTTTGTATCTTGCAGATTTCACTTCGCGCGACCGCGATTATACGGATGTTGACGTTATGCGCAAACTTGTTGATATATCTATTGAAGATGCTATGTTGTATGCCCTTAAATACTCAATAGTTGACCTAACAGAACAGTCACGGGCAATTCATAACGATACTTTGGAAGCATATAACGAAATATGCATGGGAGGAAATAAATAATTTATGGAAGCATTTGAAATTTTAAAAATTGCAGCCAATGCATTAAATGAGAAAAAGGGCAAGGAAATTTTAGGCGTAAAAATTGATAGCCTTACAGTTCTTAGTGAGTATTTCCTTATTTGTACTGCAGGTTCTACAACCCAACTTCGCGCGCTTTGTGACGAGGTAGAGGATAAATTGGAAGAAAACGGACTTCGTCCTCATCATATTGAGGGTAAAACAACAGGTTGGGTTTGCCTTGATTACGGCTCGGTGATAATTCACATTTTCACCCGTGACCAACGCGAGTTTTACGGACTTGATAAAATGTGGAGTGACGGCGAACCCGTTAATATGGAAGAAATTCTTACAAACTCTTTGGAGGACTAGATATGAAAAATTACGATTACAAACAAATTGAAAAAAAGTGGCAGCAAATATGGGATGATAACGATACTTTTGCCGCTAAAAACGATTATTCTTTGCCTAAGTTTTATGGCTTGGTAGAGTTTCCTTACCCCTCGGCACAGGGTCTTCACGTAGGTCATCCGCGTTCATATACCGCGATTGATATTGTCTGCCGTAAAAAGCGTTTGCAAGGATATAATGTTCTTTATCCTATGGGTTGGGACGCTTTCGGTCTTCCTACCGAAAACTTTGCAATAAAGAATCATATTCACCCCTCGGTTGTAACCGAAAGTAATATTGCTAACTTTAAAAGACAGTTGAAGTCTTTAGGTTTTTCTTTCGATTGGAACAGGGAAATTAATACTACAGATCCCTCTTATTATAAATGGACACAGTGGATTTTCCTGCAACTTTTCAAAAAGGGACTTGCCTATAAAAAGGAAATGTCGGTTAACTGGTGTACCTCTTGTAAATGCGTGCTCGCTAACGAAGAGGTTGTTGGCGGCGTTTGCGAACGTTGCGGCAGTGAGGTTGTACAAAAGGAAAAAAGCCAGTGGATGCTTAAAATTACCGATTATGCTGAAAAATTGTTGGACGGTCTTGACGAGGTTGACTTTATTGAAAGGGTTAAAACCCAACAACGTAACTGGATTGGTCGTTCTTACGGCACACAGGTAACCTTTAACACCAATATAGGTGATACTTTTGAGATTTTCACCACCCGTGCGGATACTCTTTTCGGCGCTACTTATATGGTAATGTCGCCCGAGCATCCTTTACTTGAAAAATGGGCTGAAAAAATTGAAAACTATAGTGAAGTTCTTGAATACAAGGCTCAGGCGGCTAAAAAGTCCGACTTTGAAAGAACCGAACTTGCTAAGGATAAAACAGGTGTTAAACTTTCGGGTGTTACTGCAATTAATCCCGTGAATAATACCGAAATCCCGATTTTTATTTCAGACTATGTACTTATTTCTTACGGAACAGGCGCTATTATGGCGGTTCCTGCTCACGATACGCGCGACTGGGATTTTGCTAAGAAATTCGGTCTTCCTATAATTGAAGTTGTTGCAGGCGGCGAAGATGTTCAGAAAGAGGCTTACACCGAATGTGCAACAGGTAAACTCGTTAACTCTGATTTCCTTAACGGTCTTACTGTTGAGGAGGCTCAAAAGGCAATCCAAAAATGGCTTACCGAAAAGGGTATCGGTTCTGTAAAAACAAATTATAAACTTCGCGACTGGGTTTTCTCCCGTCAAAGATATTGGGGCGAACCTATTCCTATGGTTCATTGCGAAAAATGCGGTTATGTGCCGCTGCCCGAAAGCGAACTTCCTTTAATGCTTCCTAATGTGGATTCTTACGAGCCTACAGATAACGGTGAATCACCCTTGGCTAAAATGACCGATTGGGTTAACACAACATGTCCTCATTGCGGTGCACCCGCTAAGCGTGAAACCGATACAATGCCTCAATGGGCAGGTTCTTCCTGGTATTTCTTACGTTATTGCGACCCTCATAACGATAAGGAATTGGCTTCAAAAGAAGCACTTGAATACTGGAGTCCTATCGATTGGTACAACGGCGGTATGGGGCATACAACACTTCACTTGCTTTATAGCCGTTTCTGGCATAAGTTCTTGTATGATATCGGCGTAGTTCCTACTGCAGAACCTTACGCTAAGCGTACAAGTCACGGTATGATTTTGGGTGAGAACGGCGAAAAGATGTCGAAATCCCGCGGTAATGTTGTAAACCCTGATGAAATTGTTGAAAACTACGGCGCAGATACTATGCGTGTATATGAGATGTTTATCGGCGATTTTGAAAAGGCTGCACCTTGGAGCCAGGCTTCAATTAAAGGTAGTAAGCGTTTCCTTGATAAAGTTTGGTCGCTTATCGGAATTATGACCGATGAAAGCGGTTACAGAAGTGAACTTGAAGCCGAGTTCCACCGTACTATCAAAAAGGTTACTGAGGATATTGAAGGTCTTAAAATGAATACCGCTATTGCGGCACTTATGTCTTTGCTTAACAGTATTCAAGGCAGTGGTAAAATCACTAAGGATGAGTTTAAAACCTTTATTATTTTGCTTAATCCTTTTGCACCTCATATTACCGAAGAACTCTGGAAAGAAGCAGGCTTTGAGGGTATGCTTAACCAAACTAAATGGCCTGAATTTGATGAGGCTAAGTGTGTAGATGCTACAGTTGAAATTGTGGTACAGGTTAACGGCAAGATAAGAGCCAGAATTAACATTCCTGCTGATATTACTGCCCCCGATGCTATTGCGCTTGCAAAGGCAGAATCGGCAGTTTCAGCCGAGATTTCGGGCAAAAACATAGTTAAAGAACTCTATGTTCCTAAAAAACTTGTAAATTTAGTAGTAAAATAATTTATTTTTTAAAAAAAATTGTTGCAAATTTTATAAGAGTATGGTATTATACTTTTATACATTGCCAAGTGTGGCTTATTTTGTATGTTTATTGATTAGTTGGAGGTGAAACAGGTGAACGCAGTTGAAATTATTTTAGGTATTTTGGTTATACTCGTTTCCCTTGTCATAATTGTTGCTATTCTTCTTCAACCGGGTCGTCGCGCAGGTATTAGCGGCGCAATTTCGGGCGGAGCAGATACTTTTCTTTCTAAGAACAAAGCAAGAACATTTGACTCTTTTTTGGCTCGTTGGACAAAGTATGTAGCAATACTTTTCTTCATTCTTGCCATTGTTGCAAATGCTATCGCTTTAAGAGGTTAATTTTTAATCTTTTCTTAGTTGTGGCAGATTGATGCCACCAAAAAGGCCAGGCCTTAAAATTTAGTAAGACCCCTGCTATTTATGCGGAGGGAGGGAATGTGAATGAGTCAAGTAAGAATTAAAGAGAATGAATCACTTGATAACGCTTTACGTCGTTTTAAAAGACAAACTGCTAAGGATGGCGTTATTCAGGAAGTTCGTAAGAGAGAGCATTATGAAAAGCCCTCTGTAAAACGTAAAAAGAAGTCGGAAGCTGCTCGTAAAAGAAAGTTCCGCTAATAAAGACTTTTTAAAAAGCGGATATATTTAACCGCTTTTTATTTTGCCTTTTGTAAAATAAAAAGAATTTTAGGTGACAGAATGTTAAAACCCGAAATTAAATTAGAACGTGTAACGGATATAACACTTGATATCCTTAAAAAATATAATATCAACTCCCTTATTCTTGATGTTGATAACACTTTATCCACTCACCACGGTGATGTTTTGACCGATGGACTTGAAGAATGGCTCGAAACTATGCAAAACAGCGGTATCAAACTTTTGGTGCTTTCGAATTCAAAGGAACAACGCGTTAAACCTTTTGCAGAGAAAATAGGTCTTTCGTATATTAGCCTTGGTTTAAAACCGTTGCCATTTGGATATTTAAGGGCGCTTAAAAAGTTAGGCAGTAAAAGAAAAGAAACCGCAATAGTAGGTGATCAGATTTTTACCGATGTTTTAGGTGGCAGATTGGTAGGAGTTAGAACAGTTTTGCTAACCCCTATAAAACTTGAAACTACTGCCGGTTTCAGATTTAAGCGTAAAATAGAGCGATTAGTATATAAGATTTGTAAAATAGAGAATACCGAGGTGTAAATTTATGGGTGCTATTTTCGGTCCTGCAGGTAATTCCGAAAGTTTTTCGGCCTTAGGTTATAAAGGCAGTTTGGATGTACCTGAATATATAGTAAGAATGGGACTTGACTGTTTTGAATATCAGTGCGGCAGAGGGGTAAATATTGGCGAAGAAAAAGCCAAGGCTTTAGGAAAGTTGGCGGCAGAAAAAGGTATCAGCCTTTCACTTCATGCGCCTTATTATATCTCTATGTCTTCTGTAGAAGAGGAAAAGCGCATTAATTCAATTAAGTATATTCTGGATTCTGCAAAAGCCTGCAAAGCAATGGGCGGTAACCGTATTGTAGTGCATACAGGCTCTTGCGGTAAAATAAGCCGTGAAAAAGCGCTTCAACTGGCATCCGACACAATGCGATTGGCACTTGATGCTTTGGATAATGAGGGCCTTGGCGACATTCATATTTGTCCTGAAACGATGGGTAAAGTAAATCAGTTAGGAACACTTGAAGAAGTTTTAGAACTTTGTAAAATTGACGAACGAATTATCCCTTGTATAGATTTTGGTCACCTTAATGCCAGAGATTTAGGTATACTGAAATCAAAAGAAGATTTTGAAAATATATTTATTGCAATTAAAAACGCCTTGGGTAGCGACCGATTAAAAACATTTCATTCTCATTTTTCTAAAATTGAGTATACAACTGGCGGCGAAAAACGTCATCTTACTTTTGAGGATAGTATTTACGGACCGAATTTTGAGCCTGTAATGGAACTGACCCACAAGTATGACTGCAGTCCTGTCTTTATTTGTGAGTCGGCAGGAACTCAGGCAGAAGATGCAAAGCAGATGAAAGATTATTATCTTTCGCTTAGTAAGGAGATGAATATATGATTTGGCACAGTTCTACCGCGAGCGAGGTTCTTAACGAACTCGGTGTTGACGGAAAGGAAGGTCTTGCTAACGGTGTAGCCGATTTAAGACTTGAAGATAGCGGTCAAAATGTTATTTCAAGTATAGAAAGACCAAGTTTTTTAAGTTGTTTTTTTAATCAGTTAAAAAACAAACTTGTAATTGTTTTAATGGTAATTGCGGTAATTTCTTTTATAGTATCGATTATGTATGATACTGTGAATTCATATTCACCGCTGTTAATTATTGCGATTATAGTAATTAATGCATTAATAAGTGCTTATAATATTTTTTCTTGTAATAACACGCTTGACAGTATAAAACAAATCACCGACCCTACAGTTACCGTTTTGCGTGACGGTATTTTAAAGTCGGTTAATGCGGCGGTTTTAGTACCGGGTGATATTATAATTCTCGAAGAGGGTGACTATATACCTGCGGATGCCCGCGTTATTGAGGCTAATGAGTTCAGATGTAACGAAAATATACTGACAGGCGTTGAAGTGCCTGTTGAAAAAGACCCTGATGTTGTTTTTGAAGAGATAACAACACTTGAAAAACGCAGTAATATGATTTTTTCGGGTTGCAGTGTTGTTCACGGTAACGCTAAAGCGGTGGTTGTTGCAACGGGTCTTAACAGCGAAATCGGCAGAACATCAACTATATTACAACAAACAGGTGAGGATAGATTACCGCTTCAGAACCAACTTGAAAGTATAGGTAAAATAGTTAATATTGCTATTTTAATAATTTGCCTTGGCGTATTTCTGATTTCGATGATACAAAATTTTTCTGCCAACCAGTTTGCAAGCGTTACGGTTAACAACCTTATGAATTCGGTTGCTTTGGCGGTAGCGGCTATACCCGAGGGTTTGCCTGCTATTACTACAATAGTTATCGCTATCGGTATGCACAGAATTTTGAGTGATAAAATTATCGTAAAGGACGCTTCTGCGGCAGAGTTGCTTGGTAAAACCGATGTTATTTGTTGCGATAAAACGGGCGTGTTTACGCGCAATAAAATGGTTTTAAGCAAAATTTTTGACGGTAAGAATATTACCGACCTTGAAAAAGACGGAATAAGTGAAAATTCGTCCCTTATTTTAAAACTAGCAACCGCTTGCTCAACCCTTAACAATGATTCTACCGAGGATGCTATTGAAAAAGCCTGCCTTGCGTATAATTCTATGTCGCTTCAGGATATTACGGGTATTTTTCCGCATATTTCGGAAATCCCCTTTGATTCCGAGCGCAAAACAATGACAGTTATAACAATGATTAACGAGCGCCCGTTTGCAATTGTTAAAGGCGCACCCGAAACGGTAATACCCAACTGTAACGGTTGCAACGGTGAAGAGATTTTAAAGGTTAACGATGCCTTAGCGGATGAGGCTTACAGAATAGTTTCAATCGCTATGAAACCGCTTAATACTATACCCGCTAACCCTAATTCTGAAGATATTGAAAAAGACCTTACATTCGTTGGATTGTTAGCATTTGATGACCCACCGCGCGATGGTGTTATTGAAGAAATTGCCGCTTGCGACAGAGCAGGTATTAAAACCGTTATGGTAACGGGGGACAACCTTAATACCGCAAAAGCGATTGCGAGAAGAATTGGTATTCTTAAAGACGGTACGGTTGCGGTTTCGGGTAGCGAACTTAATGAAATGACCGATGCCGAACTTGCGGGCAATATTGAAAAATACTCTGTATTTGCGCGTATTACCCCCGCGGATAAACTAAGAATAGTTAAGGCTTGGCAACAACGTAAAAAGGTAATTACTATTACGGGTGACAGCGCCTGCGATGCCGATGCGCTCGCTTTAGCAGATGTTGGTTGCGCTATAGGTAAATTCGGCGCAGATGTTGCTAAGGGAAATGCCGATATTATTATTGCTAATAACCGTTTTGACAGTGTTGTAAGAGCAATTAAGGAAAGCCGCGGTCTTTTTAGTAATATAAGAAAATCGGTTAACTATTTGTTCAGTTGTAATTTTGCCGAAATTTTGGCGGTACTTTTCGGTTTCTTAATTTTCCGTTCTGCTCCTGTAGCCGCGGTACAACTTTTGTGGATTAACCTTTTAACCGACTGTGCGCCCGCGTTATCACTTAGTATGGAAAACGCTGAGGACAGTTGTATGAACTCAAAACCGCTTTCAACTATAGGCAGAATTTTCAACTTAAAATCGTTGATTTCGGTTGCACTCCAAAGTATATTTATGGCGGCTATAACCTTGATTTCTTATTCAAGCGGATACGATTTCGGGGATAGCACAACCGCTATGACAATGGCTTTTGCAACTCTTGGAATTTCTCAGTTATTCCACTGCATAAATAATAAATTCGAAGGTACAATTCTTGGTAAAAATATTTTTTCAAATAAATTTATGAATTTTTCTGTTGGAATAACAATATTTGTTCTTTTGTTCTTAATTTTCACCCCTGCGGGTTTTGTTTTCGGACTTAAAATTCTTAACTTCAAAGAATTTATAATTGCTTTTGCATTGGCATTTCTTATAATACCAATGTCGGAAATTTTAAAACTTATTACAAATAAACTTATGAAATAAAAAATCCCCTTGATAGTTACTTCACTATCAAGGGGATAATTTTTTGAAATTTTATGCACTTAAATAATACTTAACAAGTGACTGTAACAATGTATCACGGTCAATTCTGCGGATAAGATTACGGGCATTATTATG
>JAZQHI010000092.1:0-13860 GCA_045540535.1 Acutalibacteraceae bacterium
GCTAACGGTGATATTAATATCGCCTGCTATAGTGGGCGTGCCGGTTGCGGGGTAAGGATTAAGACGCGGAACTGCGAAGAGCGCGCCGTAAATTTTACCACCGCTAAGGTTAAAGTTAACTGTAGCGCCGCTTTCAAGTCCGTTCTGACCCAAAGCAGAACTAAGTGTACCGCCCGAAGTACTGTAGTTAGAGCCGCCATCCTCTCGCGCAAAAGAGCCGCCGCTAACATTTATGTTAACGGTTACACCGCTCTTTACAGTGCCGTAAGCGAATTTGGATTCCTCACTTGATACCGCGCGATAGTTACCGCCGCGAAGATAGGTGAATGTGCCTGACTCTACATTAAGGGTGCAATCTTCTTTACAAGAGAGTTTATCCTCGGTTTGCCAACGGCTAACAACATCGTTACCGTAAATCAGTACCGAATGGCCGCCCGTTTTAACGGTATTGGTAATTCCCTTGCCAAGAGTTATATTGTTATAGTTGCAAACAAATTTAAGAGAAGATGCATCCGATTCAAAACTTACATTATTGAATTCGAAATCGCCCTGCAAATAGGTTGATGCCGAAAGGGTAATTTTCGCACTGCCGTTACCTTCGGTACGGTAATCAACACCGTTATAAACGCTTGTAATTGTTATTTTTTCGGTGTTTTCGGGGGCTATAAACAACCTTGTAATATTTGAAGCAGTTTTAGCAGGATTAATCGGTCCCGATACTACGATTGTACCACCTGCACGGCAAAGGTCAATTGCGCGCGCAAGACTTGAGGTTGGAGTTTCGGGGGTAGCGCCTACGCTATCAAAACTTCCCGTTCTGCTGTTAACGTAAACCACGTAATTTGGTGTAGGTTCTACGGTAATAGGTTGATATTCGGTAAGACCGTCAGCAATTGCCGCTAAAACCACATCTGCCAAATAATCGTATCCTTGAGCATCGGGATGCAAACCGTCACTTTCGTAAAGCGCGGTTTCAAAGTATTCCTTAGTTATGTTATAAGTATCTACAACATAAACACCCTGCTCGTTAGCCGCGGCTATAATTGCATTATTAAGCGGTTCTAAAGCAAGATAAGCACTATAGGAAGTAATCCTTACTATTGGTGTGCAGACAAATACAACAGGATTAGACTCAATCGACTTTATATCTGCAATTAAATCGCTATACGCGTTCTGCAATTCCTTGCAAGCCTCGCCGTCATTAATATAGCCGATATCGTTAGTGCCGAGCATCATAACAACGATTTCGGGTTTATCTTTACGAAGACTGATATATTCATCCGTATTGCAGTAGCGCAATGTACTGGCATTAGTGCGCTCAAAATCAGCGATATAAGCGCCTGCGTGGCCATAGTTAGTAACCTGGAACTTATCACCGTAACGGGTTTTAAGTTTTTCGGCGAGTTTTGTTGGATAAGATGTTGCCGAAAGATCGGGATTATCGGGTTTTGTAGGAGAATCGGCAATAGTGCCGTATGTTATACTGTCCCCCACGCAAGCGATATTGATTTTATCCGCATTTTTGTTTGTAAGTTCAACAAAAACATCGGGATCATAAACCATATCCGCTTTATTACTTTTAGCATAAGTCTGGTCCAGAGGAGTAAGCAAGCCTGTATCCAAAACAATATCTTCGGAAGTATCCTTTTTTAAAGTTGTGGTATCCTGACCTGCCGTAGCGCGTTTGCGCTCGCTCTTATCATCAGTAGTCTTTTTACCGCTACAAGCAGTAAAAGTTAACAGTAAAGCCAGTGCTAAAAGCAAACTTAACAGTTTTTTCATAAACTACACATTCCTTTCGTTAACTTAAGAAAAACTAAAATATAATTATTTCTTTAAAACAATTACATTCCAAGAGTGTTTTTCCAATACTGATGTAAGATATCCGTTTTCAAACTTAGAATTGCTATTCTTAATTTCTTCAACAACATTGTTGGGGTTTTCCTCTGTATTAACAGCCTTGATATCCTCATGATTAAGAACTATATGGCGGTCAATATGATAATCAGCAAACTGACGCAAATCGGTTTCAAGACTGCAATCATCATCAAGGTCGCGGTTAACTGCAAAAATAACAATTTGTTCCTCTTCCTCGTTGTAAATTACTGATGTCGCAATATAAGGAATATCGGTATAATGTTTAGAATCGTACTTTTCGCACTCTACAACGCTTTGCAGCGCTACACCGTGACCGTACTTACTGCAATGCTTGAAAGGATAGAAAATGGTTTGCTTCCAAGCCGAGTTATCCGAAGTCATAATCGGAGCGATAACATTTACAAGTTGAGCGTGACACGCAATCTTTACTCTGTCAGCGCGGTTAAGCATTGTCATAAACATTGTACCAACAAGAAGCGCGTCTTCAAGATTGTAGGTGTCCTCTATCTGATGAGGTGCCTTTGTCCAGCGAGCATCGGCAGGAACTTTACCGTGAGGACGGTAAACTACGTTCCATTCATCAATTGAAAGATGTATACGCTTTTTAGACTTATTTATAGCCGAAGCATAGTCACAAGCGGCTATTACAGAATGAATCTGTTCCTTAAAGGTAAGAGCGTGAGCGAGGAAATCCCTTGAATCATCCAAAGTCTTATTCTGATTGTTGTAATAAGTATGCATTGAAAGATAATCAATATAACGGAAACAATGGTCAGCAACAGTAGCGTCCCAAGAGCCGAAAGTAGGAAGTTTTAATCCGGCACTTCCGCAAGCCGCAAGTTCAATAGAAGGGTCAATATCCTTCATGACCTTAGCGGTTTGAGCGGCAAGTGTGCCGTATTCGTGAGCGTTTCTGTGACCGATTTGCCAAGGACCGTCCATCTCGTTACCAAGACACCATAGTTTAACGTTATGGGGATTTTCATAACCGTGGCTTCTACGCATATCGGAATAATATGTACCGCCGGGGAAATTGCAGTATTCAAGCAAATTTCTTGCGGCATCCACACCGCGAGTACCAAGGTTTACCGCCATCATAGGTTTAATATTAGCCTTTTTAGACCAATCCATAAACTCGTTTGTACCAAAACTGTTGTCTTCTAAATTTTGCCAAGCCGCTTCAAGTCTTACAGGACGAAGTTCCTTAGGACCTACGCCATCTTCCCAGTTATAAGCAGAAACTATATTTCCGCCTGGGTATCTTACGGTGGTAACGCCCATTTCTTTAACGAGTTCTGTAACATCGGTACGGGTGCCGTCCTCATCTGCAAACTTACATTCAGGTTGATATACACCCTCATACACCGCGCGACCCATATGCTCAAGGAAAGAACCGTAAATGCGTTCATCAACACGGTCAATTTTAAAATATTTATCTGTTCTTAATATCGCTTTTTTCATCTTGCATTATCTCCTGTATTCTCTCTTTTGCCCTTTTTGTTATACACTTGCAAACCGATTAAGGCACCTAATGCCGCAACGAACGCCATAGAAACAACCGTTACCGCTATACCCTCACCTGTAGTTGGGATAGCACTTAAAAGTTTAGAAATGCCGCCTTTGCTTGTGCTCTTGACAAGAACACCTGAGCCATCGTTAATATGGAAATTGCGAACGCGATTGTAGTTTACCGGATCTGATACCGAGTTACCAAGATAAAGACCTATTGAACCCGATTCATAGTATGCAACATCGCCCTTTTCCTTGTCGCCCGCAAATTTTAGATTTGTTGAGAATGTTGCAGGTTTGTTACCTAAATCTCCCTTTTTATAAAGTGCCGCATCAATTGCCGCGCCCTTAACGCTAACAACCAAGGTTAATTCTTCGCCTGCCATCTTACCGTCCATAAATGTTGTGCCGCTCTTATAAACTTCACGCGCAACCTCACCGAGATAGGAAAGTTTATTATTAGCGTAACCCCATTTGAAAAGAACCATATCTATTCGGTTAGGATTGCTTTCTCCGTTAGTAGCATAGTTACGTGTAACAACAAGCGCCCAACCTGTTTGATCATCCGCACCGTTGCCAACCTCGTTAACCCTGAAGAACAAACCTGTCTTAAGGTTGCCGTTGGGGTCGATTGTCATATCCATTGAAGCGGTGAAATCCTTAACGTCAAGATTATTAACAATAAGTTTCTTGGTACCTGAAGAATTTGATGTTATATACTCACCCTCTTGCTTAGCGCCGCTTCCGTAAAGGGTATAACTTTCAATCAAAGAAAGGTTACCAACCTCGTTAGAGGGGTAAATAGGCTCACTGACACTAAAGTTAGTGAATGTTACATAATCGGTAGCGGTAAGACCGATGGCACCGCTATCATAATGAACACCTTTAAGTGACGGTGTACCCTTTTCGATATCGGTTTCTGCGGTAAGTTCAGTTACCAGAGGTTCACTCTTTAAAGAGGGTTTTTGCGCGTTATAGAAATAAGCAGTTAATTGGTCTTCAACCACGTTAACATCTATAACAAGTTCTTTGCCTGCAGCATCGGTAATATCTTTCTCGCATCCTTCAAGTGGCACTGTACTTGCCTTTGAAGCCACTGTACCTAAATACTGATAAACGCCGTTTTTAACACCGTATTTATAAATACAAAGAACCACTCTGGCATTATTTTCGGTATTACCTGTAGTTTTATAAAGAACTGCGGCATAGCCTTCAAGATTATTAGCGGCTAATGTGCCGTTTTCTGCAAGACCTTTTTCGATATCGTTTACTCTGAATACAATACCGCTTCTGAGAGTTCCCTCACTACTGATTTTCATAGTAGCGGTTGCGTGGAAACCTTTAACGGTTACGCCGTCAAGAATAGCGCGCTTGGCACCCGTTGTAGTAGAGGTAATTCCACCGTCTGCAAAGAGGAATTTATTACTTGCAGAAGATGAATAATAGGTATAATTGTCAAAATTAGCAGAATAATCTGACAAGTTTTTAACTGTTGGAACAGTAACGTTTGTATTTGTTACGTTAGAAATCAAGTTCCCCGTTCCCTTAATTGCGAAACCGATTTTATTATCTACTGCAGGTATACCTGTTTGTGAAGAAACGTCGCCGCTTCCGATTTCTTTGGCATCGCTAACAGT
Source organism: Acutalibacteraceae bacterium (assembly GCA_045540535.1). GTDB lineage: Bacteria > Bacillota > Clostridia > Oscillospirales > Acutalibacteraceae > UBA737. Next base: position 5,025 of record JAZQHI010000092.1, read on the forward strand.
AAATCCTAAAGCGTCCGCAAACATATTGCTTGCTATATAAATACCGATTTTACCTGTAGAGTAATAATTATCAGCAGAAGGATATTTTTGGGGGTCACGGTTTTCGTTATCTGTTGCAGATTTAAGCGAAGCCGAAAGCAAGTCGCTCACTACACTGGAATCATCTTTTTCGTAGACATAGCCCTCAAACTTATCATCAACTACATTTACATTAAGGGTAATTACTTTATCGGGAGTAAGGGTTATATTTTTAGCAATTATAACTTCACCTATTCTTCCGAGATAGGTATTTGCTGCGCTTGTGGCAGGACCGTACTTATATAAGTAAAGACGTACAAAGTCGTCCTTTGTAGTATCTACAATTGCGGCATAACCCTGCATATTGTCACTACCTGCATCTACATTTACAACGCGGAATATAATACCGCTTTTAGCCTCGCCGTCAGCATCAAGTTTAATATCGAGATTGGCACTGAAACTGTCCTTAGAACCACTTTTAAGAATTGCACGAGAAATTGTCGAAGCCGTTGTAAAACCATCGGCTGTGGTTGAAAAACTTGTAGCCTTATATAAATCGTATTTTGCCGCTAACGGATCGGTTATGTCTTCTCCGCCGTCACCTGAACCGCCAATAATTTCACTGTCAGAAACTGTGAAATTAAGCGCATCAACGTAATATCCGTTTGCTATATAAAGCCCTATTTTACCTGTTGCATAATAATTATTGGCAGTAGGATATTTTTCAGGATCTCTTGTTTCACTATCAGTAGCGGAACTTAAATCAGCCGAAAGCACCGCGCTTTTAACACTTGCATCGTTTTTATCGTAAACATAGCCCTCAAAGTTATTGTCAACTACATTTATATGAAGTGTTAATTCCTTGCCTGCGGTAAGGGGTATATTATTAGCAAGTACGTAATCCCCTATTCTTCCAAGATACGCATTGGTTGAGGTTGTTGCAGGACCGTATTTATATAGATAAAGGCGTACAAAATCGTCCTTTGTAGTATCTACAATTGCGGCGTAACCCTGCATGTTGTCACTACCTGCGCCCACTTTTGTCACACGGAAAACTATACCAGTTTTAGTTTCGGCAGAGTTATCCAATTTAATGTTAAGATTAGCACTGAAACTATCTTTAGAACCGTTTTTAAGAATTGCGCGTGAAGTTGCAGTTGCAGTTGTAAAGCCGTTAGTTTCGGTAGCAAAATTAGATTGATTATAAAGGTCGTACTTTTCTGCTAAAGGATCATTTTGCGGTGTGTCGCCACTGGAAGTATCAGAACTTGAGTCATCTGAACTTGAACCGCCTGAGCCAGTATTGCTTTGTACCGCAAAATTAGAAGCATCAACAAAAGAATCGGCAGCCACATAAATACCAACGTCACCTGTAGAGTAATAATTTTCGGCTGTTGGGTATTTTGTAGGATTGTTTGTTTCGCTATCGGTTGCGGTTTTTAAAGAAACCGACAATACTTCGCTTCTTGCAGTCGGGTCATTTTTATCATAAAAATAACCTTCAAAACTTTCACCTTTAACGCTAAGATTAAGTGTCAGCACTTTACCTGCGGTAAGGGTTATATTATTAGCAAGTACATAATTTCCTATTCTTCCAAGGTATACATTAGTTGTAGTTGTTGCAGGACCGTATTTATATAGATAAAGTCGTACAAAATCGTCCTTTGTAGTATCAACGATCGCGGCATAACCCTGCATATTGTCGTTTCCTGCACCTACTTTTGAAGTACGGAACACAATACCGCTCTTAGTTTCTGCACTATCGTCCAACTTAATATCAAGTTCGGCTTTAAAATCGTCCTTAGAACCTGATTTCAAAATTGCACGCGATGTTGCGCTCGCGGTTGTAAAACCGTCACTCTCGGTTGAGAAAGAAGCAGCAGAAAAAAGGTTGTACTTTTCTTCAAGAGGATTCGATACGGGATTTCCACCCTCCTCTTCGGGAATATTAGCCATCACTCCATAAGAAGTTATAGAAAGATTACTATATGAGTTTGTGCCGTTGCCCATAAGTATAAATGCGCCCTTATCGTAGTAAGCAGTAGCAGGATAAGTTGAGGTTGCATCCAGCGCATATACCAAAGTTTCACCGTACTGGGTACTGCCGTTTTCGCTTAAAAGTTTAATTTCGGCATTAGCACTATCTACCGAAATATCCAAGCGAAGTTTTAAATCAGCATTACTTGGCAAACCGGTTGTCATTTCTTTTACAATTTGTTTTTTTGAACTTCCGTTAGTGCAGTACTGAAAATAAATATCTGCTTTATTAAGTGAATTCGCTTTGCGCACAATATAAGCACAATAACCTTCAGTACGGAATGTATTAGTTTCAAAATCATCTGCTTGCGCGTGGAAATTCACGCCCGCCCAAATCTGACCCGCAGCGTTACCGCCGATAACAACCGAAGACTTGAATTCCGTCATATCGGTAGAATAATTTAACATTGCTTTAGTGTGTGTATTAGATGTAGTAATGTTTTTATTCTCTTTATCAAAAGTTACGTCATAAGAGCCGTTACCGTATTCGGTATAATAATTTTCATTATAAAGATTTGTAAGCGGTGTGCCATTAGCGGCAATTGTAGAAACTGCTATCGGTACAATAACCGAGCAGATAAGCAAAATTGCCGTTACAATAGCGATTATTTTTTTCATAATTTCACCTACCTAATCTGCTTTCAAACCAAGTTTATCAAGTACTCCCGGAGTGGTAGCCGTTACGGGCCAACCATCCTCAGTCCAATATAACTGACTTATGCTTAAAAGACTGTTTGAAGAACTGCCGTCTTCATAAGTTTTGAAGTACTCTGTAACGTGGTACTGCGAACCGTCTTTGTCGGTCATAACAGAACTGTGACCGCATTTTGTAAAACCGTCACGATAAGCATTAACTGGGGTGGCACCCTGTTTCATCATATCGTTACCGTCAGCATCAAGGAAAGGTCCTGTAACGTTTTTACTACGTCCCACACCGTTCCAATATCCTGTAGAGAAAGAACCACAAGCCACGAAAAGATAATAATAATCGCCGTGCTTAATCATATAACCTGCTTCAGGACCGTTTCTGGTCTGAGCGGCGGCAAGGTCATAGCGAGTGTCATCATTTTCATCAAGCATAAGGGTTTCTTTATTAATTTTGCGCATTTTTATACCGCTCCAATAAGAGCCGTACACAAGCCATGGCTGACCGTCATCATCAATGATTACATTCGGGTCGATAGCGTTATAATCTTCACCTGTATAGGAATGAAGCACGCAGCCCTTATCTACCCACTTATAATCCTTATCCTTGGGGTCAAGAGTAGTATTTGTAGCAAGGCCTATAAGTGAATTTTGACTACCCGAAGTTGAAATACAATAATATACACAATAGGTATCGCCTATTTTATAAATACCGGGTGCCCATATCGAACCGTTTTCAACACCTGTAACAGGATTTGACATCCATTCGTAGGCCAAATCGTTCTTTGTCGGGAAAACCGTACCCGATTTAGTCCACTCGCGCAAATCTTTAGAAGTTTTTATAGCAATACCCTTAGACATTATAAAGCCGTAGTATGTGCCGTCATAATTATAGATTTCGGGGCAAGACCAATGTTGTGTATCGCCCGAAACACTAAGCATTTGCGGAATTTTTATATCTCCGCTACCAAGTCTTTCAAATTCCCAAACCTGATAATCAACATCTTTTCCGTAAGGAAGATAATTCTGTATAGCGTCAGTATCTACATCCTTAATGCCATCCTGCGGTTCAAGACAAAAATCGGTAAGTCTTGAAAATACGCGGTAACTGATACCGTTCTTTGAGCCTTCGTCGGCTTCGAGTTCAAAAATCTGACCGTCGCTTTCCTTATAAGCATCAAGACACATTATAGCGCCGTTTTTATTAGAGTCGCGTTTAACTGACATATAGCGGTCCTCGGTAGCCATATTCTGAAATCTGTAGGAAGATTCGTCAACAGCAATAACGCGCCAGACCATACTTAAATCTTGCTCTTTTTTGTCATACTCGCGAAGTTTAACCTTTGAACTTTCCATCATGCCGAATTCGTCCGCCGCGAGTACCAAACCGCTCTCTTTATTGCGGATTATGTAATAATCGCGGTCTTTAAGCATGCCATCAATTTTTTTAACCTTTTCTTTACCGCATCCTGAGAACAAGCCTAGTGTCATTACAAGGCACATCACAAGCGATAATATTCTAATTAATCTTTTCATATACCTATCCCCCAAAGGAATTATCCGCGGGCTTTGATTTTATTCATACATTCTAAATAATAAAGATTTAATTTTTGTTCCATCTGGTCAGCAACGTCTTCAACCTTTAAGGAAGCATTGCGAAGTTGTGTCCACATTTCCTGAGAATTCATCCATGAATTATATTCGGTGATACCGGGAACCCATTTGTGAATATCTGCAACGCTGCGAGAAATTGAATCGTAAACTGCGGCATAATCGTCACCGGGGGTTAATTCTTTTACAAGGTCAAGAATAGCATCGTCATTAACAATCGGAACAGATGCAGGAAGAGTGTTATCTTTGTACCACTCATAACGTGCTTTCCAACCCTCTTCTCCGAAGGTCATAAATTTAAGTAATTCATAGGATTCCGCGGGATAATCGGTAGTTTCTGCTACACAGCCAACGTTAACAATGGTTTGTACTCTGCCCGATGTGCCTACAGGGAAAGGATAAACGAGCCATTCATCGTCAAGTTCTTCCATAGTTTGTATTGTCCAATACCAGTCAAGTTGCATTGCCTGTTTACCGGTTTTTGGATACCACATATCAGCATCGCCGTAAAGTGCTTCCATTTCTTCGCCTGTCATAGAAACGGCAATTTTGTTGTTAAGTAATTCAAGACCCTTTGAATAACCTTTTGCAAGATATTCGGTATCGAAAGTGCCGGCATCGGGGTCGTAACCGTACTGCCAGGTATCAGCGGTGTAAGCGGCATTATAAACGTCACGAAGATAAGAAAGTACGTTATCGCTAAGTCCGTACTGATTATCGTTAACCTTTGTGAGTTTTGTAGCAAGATTGTACATCTGGTCAATTGTCCAGTCGTAACCGGGAAGTTCTACGCCGTTAGCATCAAACAAGGTTTTGTTAACAAATACAAGACAAGGATACTGTTCGGTAACTAAACCGTAACGCTTGCCATTATACACACCTGCAACTTTAAGACCGTCCGAAATTTTGGCGGTTGTGGGGTCGGCATCATAATATTCAGTAATGTCAGCCGTCCAACCGTTTGCAGTTGCTGTTGCAAGGTCAAAAGTACAGAACGCATCGGGAAGGTCGCCTGTGGATGCTAAGTTCTGAAGACCCGAACTCCATGAATTCTGGTCAATTTCTATTAATTCAACATAAATATTGGGGTTTGCTTCCATAAAAGCATCTGCCAAATGTTGTTGAAGATCGCGGTCAAACCATGCCGCAAAACGCAAAGTGATATCTCTGCCCTCTTTTGAGATTTTGCTTCCGCCTGTTTCTTCCTTATCGCCGCAGCCTGCTACAGCGAATACCATACAAGCGGCAAGAAGTAAACTTACCAATTTTTTAACTAATTTCATAACAATTCCTCCTAATATAGTTTTAATCCTTTAAGCCTACCATATCAACACTTTGCACAAAGTATTTTTGAAGCACAAAATATACCAAAAGCAAAGGTGCTATACAAATTACTGTTCCAGCCATTCTTATGGCTTCGTTTAGCGTGTTATCGCCGTTGCCCTCATTGAGCAGTTTATAACTTGCTTCAAACTGGGTTAATTTTACAAGCAAAGTAGTCATTGAATTGGTGTTACCTATGCTTGAGTTTGAAATATACATACTCGTAAGATAGGTTTCATTCCAATACCACACAAGCGAAAACAAAAATCCAATTATAAATGCCGCGCTGACACAAGGCAGGGCTATATAAAAGAATACCTTAAAATGTCCGCATCCGTCAAGGGAAGCCGCCTCTATCTGAGAAGTTGAGATTTGGCTGAAGAACAAATAAAAGACAAGTGTTATAATTGTGCTTTTAAAACCTTGACCAAGTAAAGCAGGCATTGCAAACGCCCAAACCGTACCTATAATATCCATTTCTTTAAAAATAAGATAAGTTGGTACCATAGTCGCTTGCGAGGGCAGTACAAAGGTTAATATAAGTAACCCCCAACAAATTGCTTTTCCCTTAAATTTATACCTTGAAAAAGCGTATCCCGTAAAACAGCAAACAACCACCTGACAAAGTGCAGGTATTACGGAAAGTTGAAGTGTATCGGAAATGGTATTTCCAAAGTCCATAACTTCAAACGCCTGTTTAAAGTTATCAAGAACGAATTTGGTGGGAATCCAGTGTACCGAATCGCTTACGAGGTCGTCAACCGACATAAAACTTGTAACCAACATATAAAGCAGCGGATACAGGTAAATGTAACTTATAACGATAAGCACTATGTAAAGCGCTAACTTTACAAGAAAACCGCTGTCTTCATAAGAACCTAAGAGAAAGCGTTTTAAACTTCTGCTCTGCTTACCTTGAAGCGTTGCGTTTCTTAGCATCTGCATTCCACCTCCTCTTTTCACGTGCTCTGCGTCTTTGTTCTTTTTCTCTGCGTTTTTGATTCTTTAAAAATTGGTCGGGTTTTCCCTTTAGCAGTAAGAACGCTACGCCGAGCAGTAACAAAACAATTATAGAATGCATCCAAGCCATAGCCGAAGCATAACCGTAACCGCGTGTTGCTTTAAGCATTGCGGCGGAAATAAGGTTAATAACACCGTTTGTGCTTGAGTTTGCAAGATATACAAGGGTATAAACTGCATTAAGCAGAATTATTCCCCTTATAGCAGGGAGTGTTATTTTCCAGAATATTTCCCAACCTGTAGCGCCGTCTATCTTAGCGGCTTCTATCATATTAAGGTCTATTTTTTGAAGTATTGCAAGGAACATAATTATTTGTATACCCGAATACCACAAAATAAGTATCAGTTGCGCAAAAAGCGATGAAATCGGATCAACTAACCATTCGGGAAGAAAGGTTGATATTACCTGAGTTACAATCAACTGGTCGGAAGAAGCAACCGAAGTAGCGCCCTGACCTTGAAGTTCGTTAATCATAGGTCCGCTTACTACAATTACAGGTAAAAAGAATATTGTTCTGAAAATGCCTTTACCCTTTAACTTTGTATTTAGCATTAACGCCGCAAGCAACGCAAATATAACAATTATAGGAACCTGTAATACAATTTGAATTAAAAACTGAAGTTCGCGTTCAACAAAGTTAATATCCTTTATCCAGATATCTTGGAAATTGTCCCAGGCAATCCATTCACAAACAATTCCGCGGGCAGTAATATTAACTTCGCAGAACGAATAATAAATTGCAAGAACCAGCGGCCGTAAAACGAGCAATAGAATACCTAATATCCATGGAAGCAGGAATATGTAAGCATACCAGTTGGCTTCTCTGCCGAAAAGACGGGTTTTAAGATTTTTGCGTAATGTCTTTTTTTCTTTCATTACTGCACCGCCTTTCCGTCAAGCAACAAATAGGAATAACCGTTAATTTGCGTGCCGTTATAATCTGCCGCTTCTTTATTAAAGTTTACTACCACCTTAGCGCCGTTTTCGTATTCCGTAACCGAAACGCCGCCATTTTTAGAATGATTGGAAATTTTACTTTTTTCTGTTAAGGCTGCAATATCTTCGAAAACTTTATTATAATCTTCAATCATTTCTACATACTCACTGTACTGACAGGAGAAAAGTGATGCAGAATCGGTATAAATCAATTCCGACGGTGATTCATACGACAGTAAGAACGAGGGATAAACTCCGCTTTCAATTAGTTTTAACTTATATTCGGTAGTATCCGCTTTAAAGTTTACGTACTCGCTGTAAATAGGAATACTTCCCTTTAAAACTATCGCAAAGAAAGGAACTTCTTTAGAAACGAATTTATAATCCGAACCGTAAATTCGGTAATCGTAATATTTTTCGGTACTGCCCCAGAGATAATCGTTTGGAGCCGTGTATGCAGTGACTAATTTTTCACCTGCGAGCGACAGTGTTTTATTATGTTGCTCTGCCGCATTTTTTCTTGAATACATTTTATGCTTTTCGCCCAATTCAAAGGAATAAACCTCATTTGTTACGCCGTCAAAAGCAATGCCAACAGTTCCCTTTTCCTGTAAACTTGCGGAAAGTTTATCAACTGTTTTTGCAATTGCGTTAGCAGTAAATCTATACTTAGTGGGGTTGAGTTCCAAAAATGTATCGGTTGAAAAAACTTTGCCGTTATACTGGTAAATATAATCCTTTTTACCTGATTTTGAATAGGTATTAAGAAAATCGCCGTAAAGCATAAATTCAGCATTGTCAGCGTATTTTTCTGCAAGAGCGACATAATCTTTAAAACTGCCTAATTTCGACTCTAACTTAGGTTCGGCTGAAATTTTGCCGTAAATTCCGCCCTTTTGCCAACCTTTAAGCGAAACCGAAAGTTTCTTTATTCCGTTTGAAGTAAATTCGCCTAAAATTTCATCAATCTGTTCTACAGTAGTCATAGTAACAAATTTTTTGCCGAAAAGTGCTTTTTCCCTATCCCCTGCAAAAAAGTCAAGCCGCAAACTGTAATCGGTATTCACTTTTTCGTTCAGAATATTATTTTCGGTCAAATATTCGCGGTATGTTTTAGCAAGACCTACATAATCCGCGTTTTCACCGTAAGTCAAGCGGTAAGCCACGCTTATATCAAAAGTTTCCCTTTCGTTTTGGGCGGTTCTTATACTACCGGTCTGACCTGTTAAATACTGATATATTTCT
>JAZQHI010000093.1:0-10128 GCA_045540535.1 Acutalibacteraceae bacterium
TTTTCATCGGTTATAACGGCGAAGGGAGTAACCTCCGAACCGGTACCTGCCGAGGTGGGAACGGCGATGAAATATGCTTTTTCGCCCATTTTGGGGAAGGTATAAACACGCTTGCGAATATCAATGAAGCGCATTGCCATATCCATAAAATCTGCATCGGGATGCTCGTAAAGTACCCACATGATCTTGGCAGCATCCATAGCCGAACCGCCGCCCAGAGCGATTATTGTATCGGGGGCGAAGGCGGCCATCTGCTTGGCGCCGTCCTTTGCGTTTTTAAGGGTGGGGTCGGGCTGAACGTCAAAGAAAGTGGTGTGGGCAATACCCATTTCATCCAACTTATCGGTAATGGGTTTGGTGTAGCCGTTCTGATAAAGGAAATTATCGGTTACAATAAATGCTTTTTTAGCGCCGCGAACTGTTCGCAACTCGTCAAGCGCTACGGGCAGACAGCCTTTCTTGATGTATACCTTTTCAGGCGCTCTGAACCAAAGCATATTTTCCCTTCTTTCTGCTACTGTTTTAATATTGAGCAGGTGCTTAACACCTACGTTTTCGCTAACCGAGTTGCCGCCCCAAGAACCGCAACCCAAAGTAAGCGAGGGGGCTAATTTAAAGTTGTAAAGGTCGCCTATACCGCCGTGTGAAGATGGGGTATTAACAAGTATACGGCAGGTTTTCATTCTGGCGGCAAATTCGTTTAATTTTTCCTGCTCGGTAATTTCGTTAAGGTAAACCGAAGATGTGTGTCCGTAACCGCCGTCGGCTATTAAGTGCTCGGCTTTTGTGAGGGCGTCCTCAAAATCGTTCGCTTTGTACATAGCAAGTACGGGGCTTAACTTTTCGTGTGCAAATTCTTCGCTAAGTTCAACGCTTGTTACTTCGCCTATAAGAATTTTAGTGCCAATCGGTACCTCGACCCCTGCTAAAGCGGCTATAGTGTGGGCTTTTTGACCAACGATTTTAGCGTTTAAAGCACCGTTAATAATAATTGTTTTTCTGACCTTTTCGGTTTCTTCTTCATTTAAGAAGTAGCAGCCGCGTGACGCAAATTCGCGCTTTACGGTGTCATAAATCTCTTTAAGAACTATAACCGATTGCTCGGATGCGCAAATCATACCGTTATCAAAGGTTTTAGAATGTATAATTGAGTTAACTGCCAACAAAATATCGGCGCTGGTGTCAATAATAGCGGGGGTGTTACCTGCTCCTACGCCAAGGGCGGGTTTGCCGCTTGAATATGCGGCTTTAACCATACCCGGACCGCCTGTTGCAAGGATAATGTCGGCTTCTTTCATAACAGTGTTTGTCATATCAAGGCTCGGTACATCTATCCAGTCAATAATGCCCTCGGGGGCGCCGGCCTTTACTGCCGCTTCAAGTACCAATTTTGCTGCGGCAATGGTGCTGTTTTTAGCGCGTGGGTGGGGTGAAATTATAATAGCGTTTCGGGTCTTAAGTGCCAAAAGGCATTTGAATATTGCGGTAGAGGTCGGGTTAGTTGTGGGGATTACTGCCGCAATAACACCGATAGGCTCGGCAATTTTCTTGGTGCCGAAAGCCTTGTCTTCTTCAATAACGCCGCAGGTCTTAGTGTCCTTATAAGCGTTGTAGATGTATTCCGAAGCGTAGTTATTTTTGATAACTTTATCTTCAACAACACCCATTCCTGTTTCTTCTACTGCCATTTTAGCGAGCGGAATTCTTGCTTTGTTGGCGGCTGATGCGGCGGCTAAGAATATTTTGTCAACCTGTTCTTGAGTAAAGGTGGCAAATGTTTCCTGAGCCTTTCTTGTTCGCATAATTGCGTTTTCAAGTGCTTCAACGCTGTCAACAACAGTGCGTTTAGTGTTTTCCATTTTCTTCCTCCTGATTTGGAATTAAATTTATATTTAAAGTTATCTCTCATTTCTCAACTTTGTCATTATTTTAACAAACAAATCCTAAAATTTGAATTCTTAAAATGTTTACTCGCCTTATCAATTTTGATAAGGCGAGAGATTCTTATAAATATTTATCCCTTGATTCTTTAAGTTCTTTTATAAAGCGGTGGTCAAGGTCGGTGAGTTTATATCCGTTACGGTATATAAGTACGTCGCGGTAAATCTTTTTATTCTCAATGCACTTTTTCTGCACAAGTCCGTAACGTTCTATTAGTGAATCGGGTACGGGCGATACCCACATAAATGTTTCGGGGTTTTTGGAAAGCAGGTCAAATTGGCTCGCTCTTTCAAAAATAAAAATTCTGCGGTCGATACTGTCGGGCAGTTCCTCTTTCATAACCTTTGCGAGCGGCATCGATGGTACGTAGGGGTCGGCGTGAGCAATCTCAATAAACCGATTAAGGTCGCTAAAGGTAATTCTTTGCTTTTTAGCCAGCGGATTGTCACGGCTCATAAGCAAAAGGTAGGAAAACTCGGTAACAGTTTCGTAGCAAAGCCCGTTTTCTTCAAGTAAAGCGCCAAAATATTTATCGTAATTTTCAGCATAGCGTATAATACCTAATTTATAGTCGTGATTTAAAATGTTTTTAATGGTGCGTTGGGAGTTGGTTTCCTTATAAAAAATTTCGGCGGCTTCTTTTGAAAGGGATTTTGTAAATTCGGTAAATGCTTCCGAAATATAACAGGCTCTTGGCACCGAAATCGAAAATTTTTGCTTTTTGGGCGAACCGTCCTTATAAAATTTTTCTACCTGATCAATTTGACCCAATATTCCGTTGGCGTAGTTTATAAATTCCTCGCCGTCGGGGGTAAGTTCCATACCCTTATTTGTGCGGTCAAAAATCGTAATGCCGATATCGGCTTCAAGTTCCTTAATAGAACGGCTGATATTTGGCACTGCAATAAGCAGTTTTTCGCTTGCTTTACTAAGCGACCCTGCGCGCGCCACTTCCACCGCGTATTTCATATGAAGTATATTCAAGAAAAATCACAACCTTCCGCCATTTATTTTAACATATTTTAATTTATTAATCAATCGCAGTCTTTATTGTTGTAAAATAATTTTTTGTGTGTTAAAATCTTTTTTGAGGTGATAAAATGTTAAGGGATAAGAAAATTATAACAAAATTACTTATAACAGTGGCTATTGCAGTTTATGCGGTTATTCTTTACATAAGTCCTGTTGCTTGCCCTATTTTAGACCTTTTCGGCGTTCATTGCTTGGGTTGCGGAATGTCAAGAGCAGTTATTTCGGTGCTTCGGTTTGATTTTTCGGCCGCTTTTTCTTATCACTTGATGTTCTGGTCACTGCCCTTATTGTACCTTTGTTTTTTGCGTGACGGCAAACTTTTTAAAAACAAAACATTAAATATTATTTTTTATGTAATTATTTCGGTGGGTTTTCTTGCTAACTGGATAAGGGGATTTTTTGTCGTATTATGATAAAAAATGTTATTTTTCGTTGACAAGGTTTTTTTGGTGTGTTATTATTTAATTGTTAATAATAACAATTAATTTCAAAGGGGAGTTTTTATTATGTATTGTAAAAATTGTGGCGAAATGCTAAACGAAAATCAAGCCGTTTGCGTAAAGTGCGGCGTTAAAACCGGTGAGGGTGCGGCTTTCTGCGCTAACTGCGGTAAGGAAATTGCTCCTAATGCTGATGTTTGCATGAACTGCGGCGTTGCTGTTAAAAAGGCAGCAGGCAACCTTAACGGTCAGGACAAAATCGTTATGATTTTAATTTGCCTTTTCCTTGGCGGACTTGGTATTCACAACTTTATGATGGGTGAAACCAAAAAGGGCGTATTTAAAATTATTATGAGTTTGCTCTGCGGTATCGGCGGAATTCTCGCTTTGATTGATTTAATCAAAATCGCTATGGGCAGTTATGTTGTTGACCCCAACAAACTCGTATAATAACTTATGCTAATAAAAAGAGCGGAGTGGAAAACTACTCCGCTTTTTGTTTATGGGTTTATTTAAAAGTAGAGTAGAGTGAATTTGAATGAAAAACAAAAAGCAGATTTTTGCAATAATTGCTATAGCCTTAACGGCGTCGCTAACGATGGCTTTTGTTGACGGTTTCTGGCAACCGCCGTATTGGATAAAGTCGGCTATTAAGGTTGCTTTATTTCTGATACTGCCCTTTGGCTATGCTCTATGGGATAAAGATATAAAACTGCTAAGTGTTTTCAAATTTAATAAAAAGGGCTTTAAAACGGCGCTTTTGTTGAGTATACCCCTTTATCTTCTTATTTTAGGCGCTTACTTTATTTTTAAAAATGTTTTTTCTTTTGCGGATATTACCGATGCGCTTACAGGCAATGCAGGGGTAACGCGGGATAATTTTGTTTTTGTGGCGCTTTACATATCCTTTGTAAATTCTTTGCTTGAAGAATTCTTTTTCAGGGGATTTGTGTTTTTAGGACTCAAAAAGGTATGGAATAAAGGCTCGGCATATATTTTCAGCGCCGCCGTTTTCGCTGTTTATCATATCGCTATGATGACGGGCTGGTTCTCGCCCGTACTTTTTGTTCTTGCTATGGCAGGGCTATTCGCAGGCGGACTTATTTTCAACTTTTTGAATTCAAAAAGTGAAAATATTTATACATCATGGTTAGTTCACATGTTTGCAAATTTTGCAATAAATACAATCGGTTTAATTCTTTTTGGAATAATCTAAAAATATAATTGTAACGCGCATCAGAAAGGTGAATATAATGGATATAAAAGCGGCAATTTTTGATATGGACGGCACCCTTATAGATTCCCTTGGCGTTTGGGAAATTACTTGGGAAAATTTAGGGCAAAAATTTAAAGGCGTTTCGGGGTTCAGACCTGACCTTACAGACGATAAGGCTATTCGCACAATGCTTTTGCGCGAGGGTATGGAAATGATACACCGAAATTATAATTTAGGTGCAAACGGTGACGAGGTGCATAAGGCGGCAGTAGAAATCACCGAACGTTTTTATCGCGAAGAGGTAACCTTAAAAAGCGGTGTCAGGGAATATCTTACCTTTCTTAAAGAGAAAAAAATCCCTATGTGTGTAGCGTCGGCAACAGCGCCCGACCTTATAAAGCACGCGGCGGCGCGTACTGGACTTTATGATTTTATAGATTTTTTCGTTTCCTGTGCAGATGTGGGCAAAGGCAAGGAAGAGCCTGATGTTTTTCTTTACGCGGCACAAAAACTTGGCAGTGATATAAGCGAAACCTGTGTTTTCGAGGATTCTGCCTTGGCGCTTACTACGGCTAAAAATGCAGGCTTTTTAACGGTTGGAATTTACGACAGTCACACTTTTGACCACGATAAACTTAAAAACGTTTCAGATATTTACATAGATAAGAACGAGGATTACACTAAATTAATAAAATAATTGAAACATTTATTAAAGTATGATATACTTAGAAAAAATTACCGAAAGGTTGCTATAGATACAAAAATGGTTTTCAATAATATACTAGAGGCAATGGGCAATACACCTATAATCAAACTTCAGAATATGGTCGAGCCTGACAGCGCCGATATACTTGTAAAATTTGAGGGTCTTAATGTAGGCGGTTCCATAAAAACAAGAACGGCTTATAATATGATATGCGATGCCGAAAAGAAGGGACTTATTAATTCCGATACAATAATTGTAGAACCCACAAGCGGAAATCAGGGAATCGGTCTTGCTTTAGTAGGGGCGGTTAAGGGCTTAAAGGTAAAGATTATTATGCCCGATTCTGTAAGTGAGGAACGCCGCAAACTTGTGCGCCACTACGGTGCAGAGGTTATTTTGGTGCACGATGCAGGAAATATAGGTCTTTGTATTGAAGAATGTTTGCAAATTGCTCTTAAAATGAAAGCCGAAAACCCCAATGTTTTTGTGCCTCAGCAGTTTGAAAACCCTGCTAACACCGAAATTCAGCGCAAAGGCACAGGTGCTGAAATTCTGGCGCAGGTAAACGGCAGGATTGACGGTTTTTGTTCAGGCATAGGCACAGGCGGTACTATAACCGGCATAGGCGAAACTTTAAAGGCAGAAAACCCTGATATGACTATTTGGGCGGTTGAACCCGAAAACGCCGCCATTTTGTCGGGCGGTTCAATAGGCACCCACGTTCAGATGGGTATTGGTGACGGTCTTATTCCCGATATACTTAATACCGAAATTTATGATGACGTTTGCATTATTAAGGACGAAGAGGCTATAAAGGCTTCTAAAGACCTTGCCGCTAAAGAGGGTATAATGTGCGGTATAAGCAGTGGCACAAATGTTGCCGCGGCAATAAAACTTGCTAAGAAACTTGGCAAAGGTAAAACGGTTGTAACGGTTCTGCCCGATACTGCCGAGAGGTATTTTTCTACCCCTTTGTTTGAAGATTGATATATTAAAAGCCGATTTTTTTAAAAATCGGCTTGTCTTTTTGGAAAAGGAGTTGCTTTTTTGTTTAGTGTTATTTTTGATATGGACGGCACTTTGCTTGACACCCAAAAAATTTGCTTGCCTGCCTGGGAATACGGCGGCAATAAACAGGGTATAACAGGCGTTGGAAATTTGATTTATAAAGTTTGCGGTATGAATGAAAACGGTTGGACAAACTGTCTTTTAGAGAATTTTCCTCAAATAGATACGGTACAGTTTAAAAAAGATGCTCGGGAATACATAAGTAAAAACGGAAAACTTGCTTTAAAAAAAGGCGCTAAAGAATTGTTGGACTTTTTAAAGGAAAATAACATTAAAATCGGCTTGGCTTCGGGTTCGTCGCTTACTACCATTGAGCACCATTTAAAAGAGGTTAATGTCAGGGATTATTTTGATGCTATAGCCGGCGGTCTTGAAGTTGAGAACGGAAAACCTGCACCCGATGTTTTTTTGCTTGCCGCGAAAAGACTGGGAGCAGACCCTTGGGACTGTTATGTTTTTGAAGATTCCGCAAACGGCATATTAGCAGGGCACAACGCCGGTATGAAGTGCATAGGCGTTCCCGATATCGTGGATTTTGAAAGTTCGGTAAAAGAATTAATGACGGCGGAATTTACAAGTCTTGACGAGGCGATACCGCTATTTAAAAAACTTGTCGAATAGCGGTTTTTAAAGGCGTTTTTTATTGACAAAAGGGTATAGTTGTGTTAACATTAAAGAAGTAGATTTGGCTTTCGGGAGGGCGGTTTGTGAAAGCGCTTGAAGAAAAAATTTTAAAGGAAGGACAAGTTCTTCCGGGTAATATATTAAAGGTTGGCTCTTTTTTAAATCATAAAATTGATGCCGATTTTATGATGGAAATGGGCAAAGAAATCGCCCATATTTTTGAGGGTAGCGGAGTTAATAAAATTTTAACTATTGAAACTTCGGGAATAGCCATTGCTCTTGGTGCGGCGGCGGTTATGCATTTGCCAATGGTTTTTGCCAAAAAGAACAAAAGCAGTAATATCGGCGGCGAAGTTTATAAAACGGTAGTTCATTCTTATACTCACGGTACTGATTATAATGTTGTTGTTGCTAAAGAGTACCTTTCCAGCGAAGACAAGGTTTTAATAATTGATGATTTTCTTGCTAACGGAAAGGCGCTTTTAGGTCTTATTGATATTGTCCGTCAAGCAGGAGCCGAGGTTATCGGTTGTTCCTGCGCTATAGAAAAAGGTTTCCAAAAAGGCGGCGATAATTTAAGAGCCCAAGGTATCAGGGTTGAATCCTTGGCTATAGTTGAAAGTATGGATGATACTTCACTAACATTCCGCAGTATGTAATTTTAATTTACATAAATTAAGGGCAAACGCCCCAAAAACAAAAAGAGGAGATTTTTAAAATGAAAAAGTTACTCGCAATCGTAATGTCTTTGTGCCTGCTTTTAGCATTTGCAGGTTGCGCTGACAAAGGAACAACCAGTTCCGACCCCGAAACCGCTAAGGTTCTTTCTATTGATGAGGTTGAACTTACCGAGGCTGCTAAAATTACCGCAGTTGCTAAGGAAGACCTCAAGGTTGGTTTCATTTTCTTACATGACCAGAACTCAACCTACGATAAGAACTTTATCGACGCTGCTAATGCCGCTTGCGAAGAGTTGGGCATTAAAGAGGATCAGGTTATTATGAAAACCGGTATCCCCGAGGGTGAAGAATGTTACACCACCGCTAAAGAACTTGTAAACGCTGGTTGTCAGGTGATTTTTGCTGACTCTTTCGGCCACGAACCTTATATGATTAAGGCCGCTAAAGAATTCCCCAACGTTCAGTTCTGCCACGCTACAGGTACTCGCGGTAAGACCGAGGGTGTTGCTAACCATCACACCGCTTTTGCTGAAATTTACAAAGGCCGTTATCTTGCAGGTATCGCAGCAGGTATGAAACTTAACGAAATGATTGCTGCCGGTCAGTTCACCGCTGAAGAAGCAAAAATGGGTTATGTTGGTGCATTCCCTTATGCTGAAGTTATTTCAGGTTATACTTCTTTCTATCTCGGTGCTAAGTCTGTATGTCCTACTGTTACTATGGAAGTTCAGTATACACAGTCTTGGTTTGATATTGAAAAAGAAAACACCGCTGCTAAGGCTCTTATAGCAAACGGATGCAAACTTATCAGCCAACATGCTGACTCTTCAGGTGCTCCCTCTGCTTGTGAGGCTGCTAAAGTTCCCAACGTTGCTTACAATGTTGATACTTCTAACATAGGACCTACAACTGCTATCATTTCTTCCAAGATTTCTTGGGTACCTTATATGAAGATGATGATTAACGCAATGCTCGAAGGTACTTCTATTCCTTCTGACTATTGCGCAACTCTTGAAGAGGGCGCTGTTCAACTTACAACCCTCACCGCTAATGCTGCTGAAGGCACTCAAAAGGCTATTGACGACGCTAAGGCTAAACTTATCGACGGCAGCCTTAAAGTATTTGATACTAAGAACTTCACTGTTGACGGTAAAGAACTCACATCATATCTTGCAGACGTTGTAGATGCAGGTGACTATGTTCCTGATACTGAGGCTATAGTTGACGGTCGCTTTATCGAATCCGAGAAGCGTTCTGCTCCTTACTTCAACGTAATTATTGACGGTATCACCGTTCCTGAAAACTAATTTATCTGCTCTGAGGCGGAGTACGTTGTGCTCCGCCTTGTTTTTAATTTTATGTTCGGCTTTGAAAGGGTTGCTTTTTTAACAGCATTTTCAAAACCGAATATTTAAAAGGAGAGAAAAAAGTGGAATTAAAGCCTGCTATTGAACTAAAAAACATTACAAAAACCTTTGGCAGTATCGTAGCGAATAAGGATGTTAATCTAACCGTTAATCGCGGTCAGATTTTGTCTATTTTAGGCGAAAACGGCAGTGGTAAAACCACCCTTATGAATATGATTTCGGGTATTTATTATCCAGACAACGGTCAAATTTTTATTGACGGGGAAGAGGTTGTTATCCGTTCGCCTAAAGATGCTTTTGACCATAAAATCGGTATGATACATCAGCACTTTAAACTTGTTGACGTTTTCACTGCTACCGAAAATATTATTCTCGGTCTTAAAGAAGAGGGCAAGTACGATATAAAGCAAGCCGCTGTAAATATTAAGGCTATTGCGGATAAGTACAGTTTTGAAGTAGACCCCCTTAAAAAAATTCACGAGATGTCGGTTTCAGAAAAGCAGACGGTTGAAATCATAAAGGTTTTGTACCGTGGCGCAGATATTCTTATTCTTGATGAGCCTACCGCCGTGCTCACCCCCCAAGAAACCCAAAAACTTTTTGCGGTGCTTCGCCGTATGCGTGATGACGGTAAGGCTATTATAATAATCACCCACAAACTGCACGAAGTATTGTCCCTTTCGGACCGCGTGGCAGTTCTTAGAAAGGGCGAATATATCGGTACTGTTGAAACCGCTTCTACCAGCGAATCCGAACTTACTGAAATGATGGTTGGCAAAAAAATATCACTTAATATTGAGCGTAGCGAACCTCAAAATCCCGAGGACCGCTTAATTGTAAAAGATTTGGATTGCGTTAACCGCGAGGGCGTTAAGGTGCTTGACGATGTTAGTTTTACCGCGCGTTCGGGCGAAATATTAGGTATTGCAGGTATCGCAGGTTCGGGTCAACGTGAATTGCTTGAGGCTATTGCTGGTCTTCAACATATCGATTCGGGAAATATAGATTACACTGATCCTTTAACAGGTGAAAAAATTAATCTTAGAGATAAAAC
>JAZQHI010000094.1:0-13711 GCA_045540535.1 Acutalibacteraceae bacterium
CCTGCTATGTGAGAATAGAAATCCATTCCGTAACGTTTTAACACAGGAAGCATTTCCTTAACGTCTTCCATAGTATCAGGTACAGATAAACCTAATTCGTCAAGAATATCCTGACGGTAGAAAAGCACAAGGAAATCGGAAGTTTCGGGTAAAAGATAATACTTACCGTCAACCGCGCCGATATTCATAATTCCCTTACCGAAACGGCTTGCAACATCGTCCCAGTCGGGATATGCGCTCAATTCCTTAATTGCACCTCTAATAGAAAGTTCAAACGGAATTGTATATGTAACACCCATTGCAACATCGGGTGCATTACCCGAAGCCGAAGCCAAAACAAGTTTTTCTTCGTTAGGCATAAGCGAAATATCAACCGCTAATTTGCTTTGTTCAAAAAAGGTATCGTCTGCCATTTTTTGCATAAGTTCAACATAAAGTCTTGAACGGTTAACCCAAACCTGCAAATGCTCATCTTCATCATCAGCCGAAGCCGAAGAATAATAGTCCGACGTAAAGGAACTTATAAATCTGCAAAAAGACATTGCCGTTTTATAAAAGAAACCTTTGGCTTTAGGTAATTTTTCCGCATCCTGATAAACATAAATCTGGTCAATCGCTAAAGGCGATGTATAAAGACTTTCCAAGGTGTTGGCAAGATACTGACCTACTGAACTGTCCCCTTGATAGAGTTCGTCAATTCGGTTAGGCAGATCATTAATATCTTCCGCCAAAGACCTTAACTGTTTAACGCAGATAAGAAGTGTTGAATACTCACCGACAGTTTTAACGCCAGGTGCGAATTTTGCAAGTCTTGCGTACAAATCTTCTATTCTGTCCGCCCAGTTGTTTAAATCGTCCCTGATTGTAGGAAGATATGCCAAAACATCAAAATCGCGGTAAATCGAAGTATTATTACCCGTTACCATCATTATCTGAAGCGACATATCATTGATTTCATCAATAAGTTTATTAACATCGTCAATGATATCCGCCATATTTTCCAGTGAAACGGAAAGTGTTATCGTATGCGTAACATCTTTTTCAAGATAAAC
This sequence comes from Acutalibacteraceae bacterium, assembly GCA_045540535.1. Classification (GTDB taxonomy): domain Bacteria; phylum Bacillota; class Clostridia; order Oscillospirales; family Acutalibacteraceae; genus UBA737. The sequence continues at coordinate 1,053 of JAZQHI010000094.1, forward strand.
GCCTATCGGTTCGCCCTTTTCGTCCTCAACTGTCATAGTTGTAAAGTTACGGGAATAATCGAAAGCAATGTTTTTAAAGTTTTCGTTATAAAGTTCCCCGTCAAGATAAAGATAGCGGAATACAGGAAAATCGGTTTTAGAACTCTGGCGATATTTAAAGCCTAAATAATAATAACCGCTTTTATCAACATTAAAACTGTAGGTAACACTTTGTCCGCCATCCGAAAAAGAACCGCCCGACAGCATATTAAGTTTAAGTTTGGTGTAATCGTAAGGCTCAATACCGGCATCATATTCACCCATAGGTCTTACAGATGCGCTGTTTTTTGAGGAAAAACGCTCGCCCTCGATAACATAACATTCCTCCCCCTTAGGAGTGCCTGTTTTTTTATAATTCAAAGAACTTTCGCCTGAAATTATTATTTTAGAAATATACATTGAACCTTGTGAGCAATGGAATTTAAGCGAATGTTCCCCCGCTGTTAAACTAAACCAAAAAGGTTCGATAGTAATTGCCGAAGCATCCAAAAAATATTTAGTACGCCATTTATTTATGCGAACCGATTCGGGAACAATTTCATTACCGTAACGGTCGGTTTCAAAAACATCGGTTTCAAATTTCCAATCGCTTTCAAACTGTTGGTTACGCATTTCGTAGCAATAATAAGCACCGTCAATCGCAATATCACAGTTTACAGGTAGTGTACTGTCAGATGCATCATAATATTCAATCGCTATTTTGTACTGTGCATCCTGAGGCACTGAAAAAACAAACTGCGCATCAGTTCCTTGTGATATTTTAACCGCTTTTGCGCTATATTCGGGAGCATTTGTTAAATTGGAAGCATCGCCCGAAAACACAGTATCAGCACCGAAAATTATATCTTCACCCTTGTAGTAATCGAATTTATTGTTCTTTACAACCTGTCTATAATTCTTTTCGGCATTATTTGTTTTATTGTTTTCATTAGTTTCGCTTATATTACTAACAGCGTTAGCGGTTTCCTCCGCCGATATCACAGGCACAGAAGTTAAAAGCAATGCCGCCGCAAACACTAAGCACATTACACTTTTTGCCGCGCTATACTTTTTCTTACCCTGAAACTTTGATATTTTCAAAGTCTTTGCCTCCTTAGAAGTTAACTTAAATTGCTCCGAGATTGATTTTTCTGATAGCCTCTATATCCGCCTTAGGCTCGCGGTTTATAGTAACTAATCCGTTCTGCTCATTTTCAACATCGGTAAACTGTGTGAAACAGTAACCTGTCATAAACTTTATTTTTCTTATAGCCTTTGTAAGACTGCCGAAACGCGCTAAAAATTCTTCCTCAGTCTTAACCTTTTCGTTATAACCCCAACCGCCGTCAGCAGCATAAGAAATACCGCCGTATTCGGTAAGCATTATTGGTTGGCCGTTATAGCCGTAACCGTTAGCAAAGGCAAATCTTGTAGGACTTGCAGGTGAATTATCACCGATTTTCAAGTCAAGGTTTGCATAACGTTCGGTTATTGCATCCCCGTAAGCCGAATAATCATGAATAGTCATAATATCGCTTTCGGTCTGATGCCAGCCGTCATTACTTATAACAAAACGTGTCGGATCGATTGATTTAACCGTAAAATACACGCCTTTGGTAAGATTTTGCTGTTGGGTATTAAAACGGATTTGCTGTACACCCCAAGACTCGTTAAACATCACCCAAGTGAAAATTGAGGGGTGGTTTATATCACGGCCGACAATATCTGTGATTTGGGTCATAATTGTGCCCGTTTCAAGTTCGCGGTAATGGTAAGCCGAGGGTATTTCCTCCCAAACGGCAATGCCCAAACGGTCGCACCAATAAAGGAAACGCGGACTTTCAATCTTTTCGTGGATACGCATTGCGTTATAACCCATAGATTTTATAAGTTTAATATCCGAAATAATGCGCTCGTCATCTTCGGGAGTTATATAACCATCAGGATAATAACCCTGATTTAAAATACTGCGGTGATAGAACGGGAAGTTATTAAGAAGCACTCTGCCATACTCAGTGTCAAGTTTTTTCATACCGAAATAGGTTTGAATTTCGTCAAGTTCTTCCCCGTCTTTTTTAATGGTTATAAGCATTCTGTAAAGATTAGGATGTTCGGGTGACCACCACTCACTGCCTCTGAAAGGCGAACCCATATAATCTACCGAGAACTGTTCGTTTATGTAACTGCCGTAAACTTCAAACTGAGATTTAGCAACCTTTGTTTCGTTTATCATTATTTCGACTTCTGCCGTAACAGTTTCGGTTTCTGCTATACCGGAAAGTTCTGCTTTAAGGGCTACTGTGTTAGTATCAATATCACTTCTTAAAATGAACTTTTCTATATGCACGGGCGAAACCGCTTCAAACCAGACGCTTTGCCAAATACCTGTATAGCGTTTATACCAGCAACCGAACTCACCTTTACCCCAAAGTTGCTTACCGCGAACGGTTTCTTTTCCAAAGTCGCGGTCGGTAACGCGAAGTGTTATATCATTTTCGCCGTCAACCAAAAGTTCGGTAACATCTACTTTAAAGGAAGTATAACCGCCTAAATGGTGAGTAGCATGACTTCCGTTTACCCAAACATCACATTCATAGTCAACTGCCGAAAAATTAAGTATTGCGCGTTTTCCCTTGAAAACCTCAGGTAACACAACTTTGCGCTTATACCAGACAGTTTCACAAAACTCTGCCGAATTAATTCCGCTTTTTTTAGACTGATAAACAAAGGGGACTAAAATTTTATCTTCAAACGAAGTTTTATTTTGCCACGCGTTTTTTAAACCCTCATCATTGCGGTCAAACGCAAAATCCCATTCACCGTCAAGACACAAAAAGTTGCTACGAAAATTCTGCGGATTAGGATGTTTTTCAATTACTTCAAAACTGTACATAAGGCCTATTCCCCCACGTTTAAAATATTACATTTACATTATACAATATATCTATATTAATAGGGTATTAATTTTGTTTTATTTAATCGACTTTTTGTTTTATTCTTTAGTAATCATTCCCGATGCATTACTAAAAAAAGCCAATTTTTTTAGTTATATATACAAAAATTACCCAAAAAACATTTTAGGCGAATAAAATGTTTAAAAAGCAACCTTTTAAAATTGGAAAAGGGCCTACCGATTTCGGTAAGCCCTTTTCTGTTAAATTAAAGCATTCATGCAATATTTGCTGCAAGTTTTTTAAGTTTTACGATATCGCGAACGTCGATTTCCCTGTCTTTAACAGATATATCGCCTATAGCAAGACCAACCTTTTCAACGCCCATTACTGCCTTACGCATAATGGCAAGGTCAGTACCGTTTACGTTGCCGTCAGCATTGAGGTCACCGTCTGTAACAACACTGTTTACAGATATCTGTGAAACAGAGCCGTGGTCACTGATAAACCAACCTACAGAACCCGAACCCTCAAGACCCTCAGCGGTCAAAGTAATGGTTCTTTCGGGATATTCGCACATTGTAGCAACCGCTGTAAGATTGCCGTCAACAAGTTTAACGTTAAGTTCAACCTCTACTTCTGCATACTCCTTATCGGTAGTATCAGCAGTAGTGTAATCTGCAAAGAAGTCGCCATTGTTAACCTGCTCAACGGTTGAGCGTGTATAACCGCTCTCGTCTTTTGTGAACTTAAAGAGATAAAGCACAGCACCTGCAGGGTTATTACCCGTATTAGAGTTACGTACAAGAACTGCTCTATAACCCTCATAACCCATAGTAGCATGGGTATTGTTATAAGCGTAACCCGAATGGGTTGCTTCGTTAATCATAAAGTCAAAGCCCATATTATAAACTTCGCCTGCGGTATTACTCTTTAATATAGCGCTTGCCTCGAAGTTAGTCAGCGGCACGCCTTTAAGAACTGCCTGCTTACGTCCCTTTGTGATTGAATACATCTTCTTATTTACAGAAGAGTCAATTGTCATGGTATTATCGTCATTCGAATATACAGTATAATCCGACATAACAGATACATCTTTACCGTCAACAGTTTCGGTGATATTTAAATCACAAACAGCACCTGCGGTACTAAGGGAAAGACCTATAGCACCCTTTTCATAGTAGGTGTTTACATTTTCTGCGGCAAAATCTTTAGTAAGTAACAGTGACTTAGTATCCGAAGAAGCCGCAACCTCGTTATATTCATCAAGTACATCAAAGTTTGCTCTTATAACATCGCCGTCAACCTTGATGTTAATGGTAAGATGTGCACCAACAGCAGCCAACATATCCGTTTCGGCATCGGGGTAAACTGCGTTAAGTGTCTTGCGGTCGTCAAGTCTTCCAACTTCACCAAGGTATACAGTTTCGCCCGCAGCATTTACACCCCATTTATAAACGAGAAGTATAACTCTGCCAAAATTACCTGTTCCGTTTTCGTTCTTCCAAAGCACTGCAGAATAACCTTCCATAGCATCGGCATCATTGCCCACATTCTGAGCGCGGAAAATAATACCTGCTTTTAGTTGACCGTCATAACCTATTTCAAGTGTAGCATTAGCCGAGAAATCGGAAACCTCGGTATCGTTAAGAATCATTTTCTTAGCAACTGCTTCGTCAGAAACAAACTTGCTGTCTTCATACTTAACGCCTGCGCTCTCTTCGGGAGCGTAAACAGTATAAAGAGTATTATCAATATTTTCTACATCAAGAGGTAAAACGGTAAATTCTACATCTTCAACAGTGATTGTACCTGTACCGTGTTTATAAATACCGTATCCGCCCTTGCCATAATCGGCATATTGAACATAATTGTCTAAATCGAAGGTTTCGGTAACAGTTTTAGAAGTATCGTTAAAGTTAGTAACTACAACCGTTAAGTCATTACCTATAACAGTAGCATCCATTATAAGTTTTGCGTTTGCAGATGTGGTAGAATCGCTAAGAACACTTGCAATATCTACAGCATAAGATCTTAAGTTTGTGAAATCTGTACCGTCCTTCGCGCCGTATACAGAAAACTCAAGTTTCATTTTGCCAACACCGTTTGCATCAGCCGACTGCAACAACTTAATAGCATAACCGTTTATACCTCTTGTAACAGCGGCAGCCTTTTGTACGCGGAAATCAAATCCTGCATACATTGTGGCAGGTGTTTCGAGCATGGTGAATACTGCATGAGCATTGAGGTTATTTGCTTTTTCAAATTCTCTCGTATCTACTACAGGGTATTCTGTTTTAGTGATCGAAATATCACTGTATGTAGTAGCGCCATTAGTCATAAGATAGAATGAGCCTTTATCAAACACCTTTGTACTTGAATTAACGCTGGTATAATCCAACGGGAATGTATAGGTTTCACCCAATTTTGTTTCAGATGCATCAGAATTCACCTGATAAACATCAACTTTAAAATCTGTTGTTGAAACATCTAAATCCATTCTAAACTTACAGTCTAAATCAGTTGAAAGTGTAGTGGACAAAGTGATTGCCTTACCATTATGCGCAACATTTTTAACGGTATTTGAGGCGCTGTCGTACCAACAATACCTAACAACTAATTCTAACTTATTAAGAGTTGCGGTATTTCTCCTTAAAAACACAACGTAACCAGGCGAATTGTATGCACTGGACTCAAAATAATCATCTTGAGCGTGGAATGTATATCCGCTTTGCATATATCCGTCGCTTCCACGCACCTGTAATACCGACGATGCTTTAAATGCACCCAAATCAGCAGTATTGTTTAACTTAACTTTAGATACACCCGAAATCGTTATTTTAGAATCGTTTTCAGAAACAGTTGTCCTATTGGCATTTGAGGTATTATATTCAGTAATATTATCCGCTGAATAAATATTATCTAATTCAGTTTCAACAGGATTATCATAATCTATATAGTTTGAGCCTTTACCTGCAATAAGATTAGTAGTATCACCTGCTGCAATGGTTATTTTACCGTTACTTGCAGTAGGTGCCGCACCGGTTGTACTCTTTTGATAAACAATATAATTATCAAGCGAGCCGTAATCGGTTGTTTCTTTAATGGAAACATCCATATAAGCCATTCTTACAGCACCGAAATCGTGTCTTTCGGTTTCAACGCCGTTTTCTTCTACCCAATTATTGCTGCCTACACCATAGTAAACAAAAAGTTTATCATTATTAACCATAAGTTCTGCAGATTTTGAGAACTCATTTTCACCTAAAACACCGGGGTTGAGTTCGGTAGCAAAATAAGATGTAACATCGTCATCAATAGAATTTGCGGCGAATGTATCATAATTTATAGCAACCGAAGAAACTGCTACCTGAGTACCTATACGGTATGAAACGCGGTTAGGAATTCTACCTGTATAACGGTCGGTAGTCTGATAAGAAACCGCAAGTCTTCCGTCAGGAAGAGTAACAACATAAGGTGCTGCACAAACAGCATATTCAGGGCTTGCAGTTGCAGGAGTAGTTAAAGGATTAGGTTTTGCAACTATAACAGGGTCGGTCCAGACTCTACCGTCTTTTGAGAAAGACATTTTAATAACAAATGTGGTATAATTATTAATATCGGTATAATCATCTTTGTCGGTTCTTGTAGACTCAAATACCATTGCGTAAGAACCGTCATTAAGTTTTGTAACAACGCTCATACCGTCACGTGAAGAATGTTCAATACCGTTTTGAGCGATTTCGGGAGTACCGAAAGCCTCTGCTTCTTCATCGTAAACACAGTACATAATGTGCTGATAAGCAACGTTACCGGGCAAATCGGTATCTGCAAAATAGCAGAAAAGTTCATCATCTATGTAAACGGGGTCAGGTTCCCAAACGCCGTAACTTGAGCCCGAATCGGCTACAACGTTTTCTTCTGTACATTCGTACATTACCTGAACGTCACCCCAAACGCCTGTTTCTTTATCAAGAATCTGATAACAAATAGACGCATAATATATGCTCCAAGGCTTACTTGTCGGGGCGGTTTCAAAGGTGTTGTAACGATAGAAAGCGGCTACATCACCGTTTTTAAGTTCAATAAGATTGGGATTTTGTGCTTCAAGTCTGCCGCGACCGTACTCGCCGTACTCGCTTACATACTTTTTAGCAAGGGTTGTTTGGGTTGTAACCTCTTCTGATTTTGCGAGTTCGCTATCGGTAGCGTTACCGATAAGTTTAACTCCATCCGAGAAAGTTACACCGCCATCTTTACTGGTGGCATAAAATATTCCGTTACCGGAACGATAATAAACCGCAGCAACAGTTCCGTCACTAAGCACTTTTGTGCGAATCGCTCTTGGGTTAATATCTTCTTCCAAAACCGTAAACGCATCACTGAATGCAAGTGAAGAATCGGTACCTGCAGTTTCCGCAATAGCAAATGTAGCGGTTGGTAAAACTACCACACTTAACACAAGTGCTATGCTAAGAATAAGTGCCAAAACTTTTTTCATAATTTATTCCCTCCAATAAATTTTTTTGGATTTTTCCGCAATATAAGAATATCAAATTTGCACAAAATCTTCAAGGGTTCTTAACGTTTTTAATGTCTTTTGAACAAACCTCAAAATAATAAATCGGTTTTATGGTTTCAGGTAAAACAAAAAGTCGATTTTTAAAATTGCAAATTCTTATATTATAGGTTATAATGGTTATAGTAAGTTGGAATAACGTGAAATCACGCTATTTCGAAACAATATCAAAGATATTGTGCCAAATTTTTTATAAAATTTGGACTAACCCATTACAATGAATGTATAGCATAATTAAATTTTCGGAAATTTAATTATGCGAAAACCGATAAAATCGGATTGTCGAAATGAAAATAGTTGTTTCGACATTCTATAATCATTATAATATACAAGGTGATAAATTTCACTTAAAAATTTTTTTGAACGGAGTTGATAAAATGCCATATTTTACCGCCGAGCAGGCAATGCATTTGAAGCACCAAAAAATCGGCTTTACAATTAACAGTTCTTCAAAATCTTATATACTTTTGCATTTTATAAACCCCATAACCATTTATCTTAACGGCGAAGAAAATAATACATCTTCAAACGCTTGTATTATTTTCCCCCCTAATACAAAATTGCATTATACTGCTAAAAAAATTCTAATGTTGCATAACTTTTTGCACTTTAATATTGACGACCCTAATTTTTTTGAAGAATTGAATATACCTATTAATAAAGTTTTTTATACCAATCTTCAAAATGAACTTACCGAAGCAGTCGAAATGGTGGAAACAATGACGGTTAAAAAACCGCTCAACTATACAGAAAATATAAATAATACCATAACCGAAATGTTCACACTAATTTCCAAAGAACAACGTCGGCGTATTTCGTTTGACGGTTTTTCTACACAAACTCGGTTTGATAATTTAAGAACCCTTATTTTCCAGAACCCAGGCAGTTGGTCGGTTCAAACTATGGCAGACTATGTAAATTTAAGCCGTTCAAGGTTTTCGACCAAATACCAGAATTTATTTGGTGTAACCCCCAACCGCGACCTTACCGACGCCGCAATGCTTTACGCCAACAAAATGCTTTCCACTTCGGATATTTGCATTGCGGATTTAGCCTACGAATGCGGTTTTACGAGTCCTGATTATTTTATAAGGTTATATAAAAAATATTACGGCACAACCCCGGGCGCGTACCGCAAAAAATTGCGTACAGCATCCAATACGCCGAACAAATAAAAATTAAAGTGCCGTTCCTTAATCAAACGGCACATTTTTATTAAAATTTTTAAGGAGAATTAACAATGCTTAAAAGAATATTTTCAGTGATTCTTTCCTCTTTGCTTTTAACAACGGTTTGCAGTCCTCTTTCTTTTACCGCCGTTAAAGCCGAAACTTCAACAGCACCTACTATACTGATGAACGGTGAAATTTTAACTGCAAATACATCTTTAGAATACATCTACACTGTAGAATCTTTAGAAGATATTCCTGTTCTTTCCTGCGATTTTGACCGTAACGAATATTCGGCGCTTATAACCCAACCCGAACGCTCAAACGGATATACAGGTACGGTTACACTAACTTTGCTTAAAGATGATACTTCGGTTATCCACACTGTAAAGGTTTACGACAATAATACTTTTAAAAGTCATTTTATTAATCTTGGCGGTGACCCTTGGGTAACTTATGTTGACGGTTGGTACTATTATATGTACACAGGTAACGGTTTTTATATTTCCCGCTCAAAAGACCTTAGCCGAGTAAACAGTAATCCCGTTTCGGTGTTTAAAACCGCCGACCTTATAGATAATGTAAACTTTAGTATTTTAAAGGAACTTTGGGCACCTGAACTTCATTTTATTGATGGGCATTGGTATATATACTTTACCGCTTATGACGGCGAAAGTTATAAAGAAAACAGCACCACTGCAGTAACAGGCACCGCTAAAAACCACCGCATGTATGTGTTAAAAAGCGAAACCGCAGATTACAACAGCGCCTATACATTTATTGGTCAATTAAAAGAGGTTGAAAGTGATTATATTAACGACAGCGGTTGGCTGAATGCAAATTACAACATAAAAGATTGCCACTGGGCAATAGACCAGAGTGTTTTTGAATGGAACGGCAAACTTTATGCAGTTTGGTCAGGTTGGAGCGGTTACGATAATATTGACCAACGGATTTTTATAGCCGAGATGTCCGACCCGTGCACAATTTCCAGTAAACGCACTATGCTTTCGCGCCCCGAATTTGCTTATGAAACTTATTCGGTAATACCCGCTATTAACGAAGGTCCGCAGGCTCTAATTTCTCCTGACGGTAAAACCCTTAACATAGCCTTTTCGGTAAACCGTTTTGACGATTCGCATTATTCATTAGGTCTTTTGACTCTTAAAAGCGGCGGCAACCCGTTAAATGCGGAAGATTGGACTAAAACCGAAGACCCTGTTTTTGAACCAAATGCAGAAAAAAGCACCTATTCGGTAGGTCACTGTTCCTTTGTCCCCTCTCCCGACGGTAACGAGCATTTCGTGGTTTATCACGCGCGTCGCGGCGAAGATACAAACACAAATCCGCGCGAAATTCGTGTTCAACAGTTTTATTGGAATGAAGACGGTACACCCTGCTTTAAAGATGCTGTTTCAGCAACAGACTTAGTCGAAATTCCATCGGGAACAGCAAAATTCAATATAACAACCTTTGAAGCCGAGGATGGCGAAATTTCGGGTAATGCGTTTATTCCCACCTTAGAAAACACAAACATTAAAACCTACGATGCCGACTATTATTCAGGCGGTAGCCGAGTAGCGCTCACATCCGCAAACTCCTCTGTAACATTTACATATAACGCTAAAGTAGGCGGAAAATACACCCTATCGCTCTTAGCGGCAAGTAATTACTCAAGCACAGCGGGTTTTAAAATCACTGTAAACGGTACCGACTACACAAAAGTACTTGGCGGCAACTCAAGTAATCTTAACAACTTTGCATATTACGATTTAAACGGTATTGATTTAGTATCGGGCGAAAACACAATTACTGTTGCCTACACTTCAACCTATAAAAACGGCGGTTATCTTGATAAATTGGATATCTGGAACGAAGACGAGGCAAATTCCGCTATAGTTAAACAGGAAAGCGAAAATCTAACTGTAGAAAGTAACCCCATTATAGTACCCCGCATACATGAGCAAATTAATGTTAATCCTGAATTCAATACCGAATATACATTTAACGATTTCGGTGATTTTGATAAATATTGGTTCTCAGGTCAGCCTTTTGTAGATGACCCTGAATACGAAAATGTTATTACTACCTGCCGTACAGGCGGCAACAAGCGGTTATTCGTTTCGGATAAGGAATTCAGAAACATTGCTAATTTTAAATCAAGCGTTGAAATAATTCCTGCCGCAACGCATTATAACAGCCTTAATCCAAGCATTGATGTTTCAGATGAAACGGCAATTAACGCTGGCATTTTGTTCCATATTGGGAAAATGACCGATTATACATCAAATGTCTGCAGTTTTGACGGCTACCGTTGTTTCCTTAAAGTTTCTGATGCAGGCACCGTAGTAATGCAACTTTCCCGCTATTATTTTGCAAGTGAAACCGCAACCATTTCAACCCCTTGTTCAATTAAAACGGCTTCGGGTTCTTTGCCCTACACTGCAGGTGACAAGTATATTATCGAACTTTCTTGCATAGATAACGTGGTAAACGCTATTGCCTATAATGCAAAAGACCCCGACACTGTTATAAAAATTGAAAATCAGTCAATTGAAACCAGTGTTGCCGAAACTGTTGATAGCGGAAGAATAGGCTTATTTGTAAACTGCCTGTCGCGAGTAACATTTTCAAATTTAAAGGTTACTCCCTACGCTTCTTCTGCAGGTATTTCCTCATATTACGGAAATTTAAATGACCTTAATTCTTATGATGAATACATTTATGAAACCCGTGCTACTAATGAAACACACGGCGTGTTCTCTATTCCTACAGGTGTTACAAAACTGCTCGCAAGCGACGAAAAAGCCCAAAATGTAACAAACTTTACTGCTAAAAGCCGCATAAAGATATCTAACACTTCTGCTAATATACAATCGGGTATTGCATTCAGAGTAGGCGATGCAGTTTCAACCAGCAGTTCCGCAGGTATTACGGGTTATGTTGTTTATCTTCAAAGAACAGGTGCATTTACAGGAAGTAATCTTAAAAAACTGAACATAAGTCTTACAAAATACGGCACCAATGCCAAGGGAACTGCAAACCAAAATCTTGGCACATCCCCTAACCACAACTTTACTCTGTTAAGTGATAAAACTTCCATAAGTGAAATTGTGGGAACAGAATTTGATTTTGAAGTATCAGTTTTAAATAACCTATTAACCGTTACTGTAACAAGAGCCGATAACCCTACCCTTTCGGCTACTTATTCCTGGGTGCTTGACAGCAAAGACCTATATATAAACACAAATATTTCAGACGTTTATTACCCAAGCGGCCGTATTGGTATTTTCTCTAACGGCGTTGTAGAAATGTCTAATATTGAGTTCAACCCCTTAGCAGAGGAATATGAAATCAAAACCGAAAGTCAGAACGGAAGTATATCCCTTAACACCGCTAAAACTGAATTCGGAAACACAATAACTGCAACACTTAAAGCAGATAACGGATATTACCTTAACCCAGAAAAACTCACCGTTACTTTAAGCGACGGCACAACAATCACGCCCGAAACCCAAAAATGTTATTGGGATACATCAGGTGTTTTCAGTTTTGTTTTACCTAAAGATACAGTCGCAGTAAACTGTGATTTCGAAAACGTTATTCTCGGCGACTCAAACGCCGATACTAAAACCGATATCCGCGACCTTATCAGAACAAAAAAATATCTTGCAAATTTAACCGAGGAAATTGCCCTTACAAACACAGATTCTGACAGTAACAAAAAAATCGACGCTTCCGATTTGACCGAAATCAGAAAGCAGTTGCTAAACAAGTAATTTAAAACTATAAAACAAAAACCAAGGATTAAAAATCCTTGGTTTTTGTTTTGGTGCGGATAACAGGAATCGAACCTGCACCGAGTTGCCCCGACTAGAACCTGAATCTAGCGCGTCTGCCAGTTCCGCCATATCCGCATGTGTTTATTAAGTTTTATTATTTTGGTAGACATTTGGAAGACATCGACCAAAATTCGAGATTTTTGAAATTTAGAAAACCAAG
>JAZQHI010000095.1:0-3788 GCA_045540535.1 Acutalibacteraceae bacterium
ACCGGTATCGATGTTTTTGTGTTCAAGCTCGGTGTAGGTGCCGTCACCCATATTGTTAAACTGGGTAAATACGTTGTTCCAGATTTCCATATATCTGTCGCAGTCACAACCGGGTTTACAATCGGGGCTACCGCAACCGTACTTTTCGCCACGGTCAAAATAAATTTCACTGCAAGGACCGCAAGGACCTGTACCGTGCTCCCAGAAATTATCTTCTTTACCCATTCTTACAATTCGTTCTTCAGGCACGCCTATAACATCGCGCCAAAGGGCATAGGCTTCATCATCCTCTTCATAAACAGAGGGCCAAAGTAATTCTTCGGGTATTTCCAAAGTTTTGGTTAAAAATTCCCAAGCCCACGGAATAGCCTCATTTTTAAAATAATCTCCAAAAGAAAAGTTACCTAGCATTTCAAAAAATGTACCGTGACGGGCAGTAATACCAACACGCTCAAGGTCGGGTGTACGGATGCATTTTTGACAGGTAGTAACTCGGTTACGGGGTGGGGTAACTTCACCTGTGAAATATTTCTTCATAGGCGCCATACCTGAATTTATTAACAAAAGCGACTTATCACCTTGGGGCACCAGTGAAAAACTGCCAAGGCGCAAATGTCCCTTTTCTTCAAAAAAGGAAAGATATTTTTCTCTTAAATCATTAAGTGAAGTCCATTTCATATTTATAACATCCTTTGAAAAGATTTTAACCAATATATTATACTAGTAAAGTAATAATTTGTCAATTAATAAAGAACTAAAATAAGCGATTATTCTGCCGCTTCAGAATTTTGATTTTCGCGTTTTGCAACCTCTTCGGCGGAATAATAGTTTTCTTCAAAGATAAAATCCTTAATTTCCTTTTTTGCGGTTTCAATATCATACACGTAATACCAAACTCCGCCAATCATTTTTCCGCTTGAAGAAATGTTTTCGTTTGGAATTCCAAGTTGCTCAATCTTGGGTGTATTCAGTATTGCCCAGAATCCAATATCCATAATATCATCTGTATTTAGTGAGGTTTCGCATTCGCCGAGTATAAGTTTTGCGGTTTCGGGCAGTTTTAGCGGATTCATATCTTTAACAGCGGCAAACATTGCGGATAAAACTTCTTTTTGGCGGTTACCGCGTTCAAGGTCGTTATCGGTATAACGGATTCTGGCGTACGAAACCGCCTGTATACCGTCAACTAACTGAACACCCGGTTTTTTAATAAGTTTACCTGCCTTACCGTCAAGTGTCATAGAAGGAATGATATTAACATTCATTTCTTCCATTTCTTCGCTTGTGATATCAAGTGTTACTCCGCCGATATAGTCAATTATTCGTGCAAGTCCGTAAAAATTTATAGTAACGTAATCGCTGATTTCAAGGTCAAAGTTCTGGTTTAAAGTTTTTACCGCTAACTGTGATTTACCAAAAGCGTGAGCGTGGGTTAACTTGTCCTTTCCGCGACCGTCTATCGAAACATAACTGTCACGCGCGATAGTTGTAAGTTTAATTTTTTTATGCTTGCGGTCAATGGTTAAAATTACGTTGGCATCTGCCCGACCAGAAGTATTGTCCTCACGTGTATCAAGTCCTAAAAGGGCGATATTTGTAACATCGTCATATTCGCTAGTAGTAATGCCGAGGTCGTCCTGGTCGAGTTCGGTATAATTGATTTCGCCGAGTATGTTATAAGCGTAAGAATAAAGTCCAACTCCTAAGGCGATAACTAAAACCAATAAAACCGAAATAATTATTAATAATTTCTTTTTGGTATTTCTTTTTTTGCGTTTTGCGTGACTCCGCGGTTTTGAAGAATAAATATCGGTATACTGTGTTTTAGAGGAAATATCCTCATACGAATCTTCAAAAATATCCGAATTATCGTAATTAATATTAATATTGAATTTTTTATTATCACTCATAATTATTACTCCTAAAAAAATAAGGTAGAATCAAACTACCTTATTATATAACAAAAATATTAAATTGTAAAGTTTAAAACTATTTAATTATTGTACCCCGTAAAATACTGTTATCGCCGAATTTTTTTCTTAGTTTGTAGACCGAGTCATCAACACGTTCAAGTTCAAGGTTTTGCATATTCTCGCCAAAAATATCCTGCTGTACAGCAGTTTTTGAATCTTTGATATTAATGGCTCTAAGTCCAACCGAACGTAAAGGTTCACCAAAACTGTAATTACGGCAAAAAAGTTCAAAACCTCGCTTTGCAAAGGTTAATGTGCAATTAGTAGGGTCTGTAAAAGAATGGCTGAATTCTTTTACGGTTAACGTGGTTGTCCTTATATGGACCTGAACACCGCCTGCAAACAGATTTTTTTGTTTTAAATGATCGCAAATATGTTCCGAAAACGAAAGAAACGCTTTCCAAACTTCGTCATTACTGCAAAAATCCTTAGCACCTGTTACAGATTTTCCAATACTTTTGGGTTTGTCATTTTCAGTTGGTGTAACAACGGGGGAGAAGTCCTCACCTAAAGCGTATTTTTTAAGTTCAATACCGTTTTTCCCAAGCATTCGTTTCAGGGTCAAATCATCGCAAAAAGTAAGGTCACCTATAGTGTTAATACCGCTGCTTTTAAGTTTTTCGCATGTTCTTTTGCCGACAAACAGCATATCCAAAATCGGAAGCGACCAAATTCTATCCTTAAAATTTTCACGGTTTATAACCGTTACGGCATCAGGCTTTTTCATATCAGATGCAAGTTTTGCAAACACCTTATTAAAACTAACGCCAATCGAAACAGTGATACCGAGTTCACGCTTTATATCGTTTCTTATTTTTTCGGCAATTTGTTCTCCGTTTCCAAAAAGAACGGTACTTCCCGTAACATCTAGCCAACATTCGTCAATACTGAAAGGCTCGATCATATCGGTATACCGTGAATAAATTTTAAGACCCATTTTAGAGTATTTTTCATACTCATTATACATAGGGGGCAAGGTTATAAGTTCGGGACATTTTGCCTTTGCTTCAAAAATAGGTTCTGCCGTTTTAACACCGAACTTTTTGGCAATTTCATTTTTTGCAAGCACTATACCGTGGCGGTTTTCCTTGTCACCGCAAATTGCAACGGGTAAATTTTTAAGTGTAGGATTAGAAAGCAAGGAAACCGATGCGAAAAAATTATTAAAATCACAATGCAGAATAATTCGGTCCGCCAACGCTTTTCACTCCCAAACATTTGTTCTGAAAATTATTATACATCAAATTATTTAAAAAGTAAACAATAAATTATAACTGAAATTTTTCCAATGCTTTTCGGTGAAGCCGTTCGGTTTGACGCTTGCTGTAATTTATAGCATAACCAACTTCTTCAAGATTAAGCCCGAAAATATATTTTTGAAAGAGTATTTCGGCTAAAAGTTCATCTTCCATAGCACCGATTTTTTCTTCAATCTCTAACCTTATTCTTTTTGCTTTAATAATTTCTTTTTCATAAGTTTCTTTATTTTGAGGGTCATTTATAATCATTATTTTAAGTCGGTTAATTTTCGGTTCTTGTAAAATATATTTACTTAAATATTGCTTTTTTTCTTCGTACATTTACGTTTCTTTCCTTTCAAAAATTCTAATGCTACAAACTGACCGTAACTGTAATTTGTATTGTTCTTGCGGTTAAAAATTTCCACTTCGCGCACCTTTTTGTTTAAAGGGTTATCAAACATTTCTTTAATTTTCAAATTTTGTTTTTGCCATAGTTTTACACCCTTAAATGTGCAGGCGCTGCTGCAATATTCAGTTTTTCCGTTTTTTAGTTTTGCGCCGCAACAACGGCAGT
>JAZQHI010000096.1:0-46078 GCA_045540535.1 Acutalibacteraceae bacterium
GTATCCAATTCCGTATTTCTCACCCAAGCCTGCCCTCGCTTGCGTTCATAATGAGCATATTACTGCCTTTAACGGCGTTCCTACAATGTTTATTGCTATGATGCAACACGCCGACTTCCCTAAAACCGATTTTTCTTATATGCGAGTTGGTATTATGGCAGGCGCTAACTGCCCCGCAGACCTTATGAAAAAGGCTACCGAAGTTATGAATATGAAAGAAATAGTTTCGGTTTACGGTCAGACCGAGGCAAGCCCTGGTTGTACTATGAGCAGTTTCTACGATTCTTTAGAGGTTCGCACCGAAACCGTAGGTAGTGCATTCGCTAATGTTGAATGTAAGATTATTAACCCTGAAACAGGGGAGGATTGTGCCGACGGTGAAAACGGCGAATTTGTAGCACGCGGTTACAATATAATGAAAGGCTACTATAAAATGCCTAAGGCTACTGCCGAGGCTATTGATGAGGACGGTTGGCTTCATACAGGTGACCTTGCTTGCAGAGATAGTGACGGCAATTATAGAATTACAGGCCGTCTTAAAGATATGATTATCCGCGGCGGCGAAAATATTTATCCAAAAGAAATTGAGGAATTTATTTATACTTGTCCTAAGGTCAGGGATGTTCAGGTTATCGGTGTTCCCGATGAACAGTACGGCGAAGAAATTATGGCTTGCATTATACTTAAAGAGGGCGAGCAAATGACCGAGGACGAAATGAAACAGTATATCGCGGCTTCTATGGCTCGTCATAAAGTGCCCCGTTATATTGATTTTGTTGATAAGTTCCCGATGAATGCGGCAGGTAAAATTTTGAAATACAAGATGCGTGAAGCCGCCGCAGAAAAGTTAGGACTGAAAAAATAAATGGTAAACGGAATATTTACTATAGATGCTCATTGCCATATTTATCCCGAAAAAATTGCGGCAAAAGCGGTAGCAGGAACCGATAATTTTTACGGTGAAAACTCGGTTGGGAGCGGAACGGTTAATGACCTTGTAGAACGGGGCAGAAAGGCAGGCGTAGACCACTTTATTGTGCAGTCGGTTGCTACTACCCCAAAGCAAGTTTCAAGTATTAACAATTTTATAGCGGCAGAGGTTGCAAATAACCCGCAATTGCTTACGGGACTTGGTACGTTGCATCCTGAAAGCGAGGATATCGCGGCGGATGTTGAGCAGATATTATCTTTAGGGCTTAAAGGAGTAAAACTTCATCCCGATATCCAAGCCTTTAAGATAGACGATTACAGATGCCTTAAAATTTACGAACTTTGCGAAACAAAGGGACTTCCTGTGCTTATGCATACGGGCGATAACCGTTACGATTATTCAAACCCTAACAGACTGGTGCCTATATTAGAAACTTACGAGAATTTAACCGTAATAGGCGCGCATCTTGGCGGTTGGTCTATTTGGGAAGAGGCATGTGAGCAGTATAAAGATTTTAAGAATTTTTTTGTTGACTGTTCTTCAAGTTTTAATTATTTGCCAAAAGACACCGCTAAACGTATAATAAAGACTTACGGCGCGGATAAGGTTTTGTTTGGAACAGATTATCCTATGTGGTCGCCTGAAGACGAACTTGAATATTTTTTATCACTCGGACTTGACGAGCGAGAAATTATGAGTATACTAAATATAAATGCTAAAAAACTTTTTGGAGTGAAAATTAATGAATAAACTTGGTAAGGGCACTCAATGCGTTCAAGGCGGATACACCCCCGGTAACGGTGAACCACGTCAAATCCCGATAGTGCAAAGTACAACATTTAAATACGCTACAAGTGAGGATATGGGCAAACTTTTTGACCTTGAGGCAAGCGGATATTTTTATTCAAGACTTCAAAACCCTACTTGCGATACAGTTGCGGCTAAAATTTGCGAACTCGAAGGCGGCACTGCCGCAATGCTTACAGGTTCAGGTCAGGCAGCATCATTTTTTGCAATTTTTAATATTGCCTCTTGTGGTGACCATATAGTGTCTTCGTCATCAATTTACGGCGGTACTTTTAATCTTTTTGCAGTTACAATGAAAAGAATGGGTATAGATTTTACTTTTGTAAGCCCTGACTGCTCTGCAGAGGAACTTGACGCCGCTTTTAAGCCTAACACTAAAGCGGTTTTCGGCGAAACTATTGCTAACCCTGCACTTACTGTATTTGATTTTGAAAAATTCAGTACTGCGGCTCATAAACACGGTGTTCCGCTTATTGTTGATAACACTTTTGCAACCCCCGTTAACTGCCGTCCTTTTGAACACGGCGCTGATATTGTAACCCATTCTACAACTAAGTATATGGACGGTCACGGTGCATCAGTAGGCGGTTGCATAGTTGATTCGGGTAAGTTTGATTGGACAAAGTACCCCGATAAATTCCCGGGTCTTTGCACACCTGACGAAAGTTATCACGGCGTTACTTATACCGAGCGTTTCGGAATTGAGGGCGCATTTATAACTAAGGCAACGGCTCAACTTATGCGCGATTTCGGTTGCGTGCAGTCACCTCAGAATGCGTTTATTTTAAACCTCGGTTTAGAAAGTTTGCATGTAAGAATGAAACGTCATTGCGAAAACGGTTTAGCAGTTGCTAAAGCCTTAGCCGCAGACGATAGAATTTCTTGGGTAACCTATCCCGGTCTTGAGGGGGATAAGTATTATAATCTCGCTCAAAAATATTTGCCAAACGGCAGTTGCGGCGTTGTAAGTTTCGGTGTTAAGGGTGGCAGAAAAGCCGCCGAAGCCTTTATGAAAGGTCTTAAAATTGCCGCTATTGAAACCCACGTAGCAGATGCCAGAACCTGTTGTTTGCACCCTGCAAGTGCAACCCACCGTCAAATGAACGATGAGGAACTTGCCGCAGCAGGCGTATCACCCGATTTGGTTCGTTTTTCTTGCGGACTTGAGGATGCCGAAGATTTAATTGCAGATATTAAACAGGCTCTTGATAAGATTTAATTTTAAAACAAAAACCTTCCTCTTGAAAAGGGAAGGTTTTTATGTTATTCTATAATAAAATTCTATTAATTGAGGTACAATTATGCCTATTAAAATTCCTAACGATTTACCCGCAGTAAAAACGCTTAATGACGAAAATATATTTGTTATGACCGAAACTCGCGCCATAACTCAGGATATACGTCCTTTAAAAATTTTACTGCTTAATCTGATGCCTAAAAAAATTGAAACCGAAACCCAACTGTCGCGTCTTTTGGGTAACTCGCCTTTGCAGGTTGATTTAGAACTTATTAATACTAAAAGTCATAAGTCTAAAAACACCTCTGCCGAACATCTTTTAGCCTTTTACAAAACCTTTGATGATGTAAAGAATAAAAAGTTTGACGGTATGATTATTACGGGCGCACCGGTTGAAAATATGCCTTTTGAAGAGGTTGAATATTGGGATGAACTTTGTGAAATTATGGAATGGTCCAAGACCCACGTTCATAGTACGTTTCACATTTGTTGGGGCGCTCAGGCAGGACTTTATTACCATTTCGGAATAGATAAAAAACCGCTTGAGAAAAAAATGTTCGGTGTTTTTCCGCACACGGTTGATTATAAAAAGTCTATCCTTTTCCGCGGTTTTGACGATGTTTTCATGGTTCCTCATTCAAGGCACACAACGGTTGATTTAGAGGATATTAAAAAGGTTAAGGAACTAAAGGTGCTTTCTACTTCTAAAGAGGCGGGGGTTTATGCCGTTTCTACCAAAAACGGAAAACAGATTTTCATTACGGGACATTCTGAATACGATGCGGACACTCTTTTAAACGAGTACAACCGCGATGTTTCGCAAGGGCTTTCTATAGAACCGCCTAAGAATTATTTTAAAGACGATAATCCTAAGAAACCGCCTGTTGTGTCGTGGCGTTCACACGCAAATCTTCTTTATTCAAACTGGCTTAACTATTTTGTTTATCAAACAACACCTTACGATATTGAGAAGATTAAAAAATAAAAAAACGGCTGCCCGTTAGGGTACCCTTTTTTCGCGCCTTATGGATTAGCAGCCGCAGTTATTGTCGCAACCGCAACCGTTGCCGCAAGAATTGCCGTTACCACAGCAGCAGAAAAGGATGATGATGAGGATTATAATCCAAGAGCAGTTATTGTTACCAAAGCCACACATTTACGAAAACCTCCTTCTTTTGTTTTCATCACATACTATGCAAAAAATAAGGCGGGTGTTACAAAAAAGAAAGAGATTAATTATTAAAAAAATTGAATTTTAAAAAATGTTTGACTTTTCCTGACTTTTGTGTATAATTAAAGTCAGGGAAGGTCAAAAATGTGAATTTAAATATAAGGGACGGTTTTAAATTATGAGAATGAGTGATTTAATTGCGCGCGAGATCATAAATATGTTAAATGAGTCTGAGGAAAATACCGCCGAAATCCAACGTAACGAATTTGCAGGGCTTATAGGTTGTGCCCCCAGTCAGATTAATTACGTTTTAGCATCGCGCTTTACCCCAGAACACGGTTATATTATAGAAAGCCGCCGCGGAGGCGGAGGGTATATCAGAATTAAGCGAGTAATGATGAATTCATCATCGGCTTTTATGCATATAATTAACTCAATTGGCGACAGTATAGATGCTATGTCTACAAGAATTGTACTTGAAAACTGTCTTGAAGCGGGAATAATAACAAAAGAAGCGGCTCGTATAATGGCGGCGGCACTTTCAACAACGGTTATGCAAACAGTACCGCCCGTTTTTAAGGATAGTTTAAGGGCTACCATTTTAAAACAGATGTTGCTTAGCCAAATTTAATGTAAAAAGGAGTACGGAATTTATGTTATGTGAAAAATGCGGAAAAAATAACGCTACTACTCATATAAGAACAGTTGTGAACGGTGTTGTAAAGGAATTAAATCTTTGTAGTTCCTGTGCCGCTAAGGAGGGTTATAATACTTTTCCTCACAACAGTTTGGCAGGAATGCTTGCTTCTATGTTCGGGGATGTGGCGGCACATACACAACTTTCAGGCGCGGAAACTAAATGTCACATCTGCGGTTCGGATTTTAAAACTATTGCAGAAAGCGGAAAGGTTGGCTGTGCCGAGTGTTATAAAACTTTTGGAAACGAACTGTTGCCCTATCTTAAAAGGGTTCACGGCAGTACCCATCATATTGGTAAAATACCTAACAGTGCGCCTTTGACAGTTGTGCCCGAGGCTGAAACTGTTGAAAGTTTAAGACTTAAACTTAATCAACTTGTAAGCGAAGAAAAATATGAGCAAGCGGCAGTTATAAGGGATAAAATCAAGAAAATGGAGGCGGAGAATAATGGCTAGTTGGTATAAAGAACAACAAAATGATATTGTTATCAGCACACGTGTTCGCCTTGCAAGAAATCTTAAAGGATTACCGTTTCCTTCAAGAATGACTGCACTTCAAAGAACAGAACTTAAACAAAAGGTTAAGGATGCTATAAACGAAAGCAATACTCCGTTTGCAAAAAGCCTTAAATATATTGATATGGAAAATGTTCCTCAGAACGAGATTAATGCTATGGTAGAACGCCATACAATAAGCCCCGAATTTGCAAAAACAGGGGTAGATAGGGCGATAATACTTTCGGAGGATGAAAGTATAAGCATTATGATAGGCGAGGAGGACCATATAAGAATTCAGGTAATACTGGGTGGTTTAAGGCTTGAGGAGGCTTATGATATCGCCGAAAGAATTGATACCTTGCTTTATGAAAAATTGCATTTTGCATTTGATTCAGAATTGGGATTTTTAACCGAGTGTCCTACTAATCTGGGTACTGGATTAAGGGCATCTGTGATGTTGCATTTACCTGTTATAGAGTCTAAGGGCGAAATTGCCACTTTAAGCGATACTGTAAGTAAAATAGGCTTTACTGTAAGAGGTATGTATGGTGAGGGCTCTAAAGCATCGGCTTCGCTTTATCAGGTTTCTAACCAAATAACCCTTGGTATCAGCGAAAAGAACGCTATTGATAACTTAAAAATTATTGCAACCCAATTAATCGAAAAAGAGCAGAACGCTTTACGCGAACTTGACAGCATAAAAATAGAGGATATTGTCGGTCGCGCTTTGGGTACGCTTAAATATGCTAAAGTAATTACAAGCGAAGAAATGATGAAATTACTTTCAAGGATTAAACTTGGTAAGACTTTGGGCATACTTAAAGGGGATATTAATCCAATAACCCTGCTTATAGAGGCGCAACCCTATATGTTAATGCGAAAATACGGTGAAATGAAACCTTACGAAAGGGATATTCAACGTGCAGAGTTTTTAAAGGAAACTCTTAAAGATTTTTAATACGGCGAACACATTGCTGTGAATGGAGGTAAAACATAATGAAATATAATTTTAACGGATTTACTTCAAAGGCGAATGATGCTTTAAACCAAGCGATTAGTTCGGCAGAAAAATTAGGTCACACCTATATCGGAAGCGAGCATTTGCTTTTGGGACTTCTTAAAATCGGTGGCGGTGTAGCCGCCGCAGTTCTTAATAAAAACGGAATTACTGCCGAAAAAATTGAAGAACTGCTCCGCGCCCAAATCGGTTCGGGCACCCCTACAAAACTGTCACCCGATTATTTTACCCCGCGTGCTAAACGTGTTGTTGAAACGGCTATCAGCGGTTGCAATAATATGGGCAAAAAATTTGTGGGAACAGAACATCTGCTTATAGGTATTTTGAGCGAGGGTGATAATTACGCCATCAGGTTTATAAATACGCTCGGTGTGGATGTTGCCTTTCTTACGAACGAGGCTTTGACGGCTTCGGGTATAGACCCTAATATGAAAGCAGAAACCTACCGTGAATCCGATGCAAAAAAGGATAAAAATTTTGAAAATCTTTCAAAATTCGGTATTGATTTAACTGATGAGGCTAAAAAAGGCAAACTTGACCCCGTAATAGGCAGAGAAAATGAAATTGAACGTGTAATTCAGATTCTTTGCAGAAGAACAAAGAATAACCCCTGCCTTATAGGTGAACCGGGTGTCGGCAAAACGGCAATAGTTGAGGGTTTGGCTCAAAAAATTGTAGCCGAGGAAGTACCTGATATTTTGCTTAATAAAAAACTTTTCACCCTTAATCTTACAGGTATGGTTGCAGGCACAAAATACCGCGGCGATTTTGAAGAAAGAATAAAGGCTGTTATCGACGAGGTTACAAAATCGGGAAATGTAATTCTGTTTATTGATGAGGTTCATACAATCATCGGTGCAGGTTCTGCCGAGGGTGCAACCGATGCGGCTAATATTTTAAAACCAGCCTTAGCGCGTGGTGAATTTCAACTTGTAGGCGCTACTACAATTTCTGAGTACCGCAAAAATATCGAAAAAGATTCGGCTCTTGAAAGGCGTTTTCAACCAGTTAATGTAGGAGAGCCTTCAGAAGAAGATTCAATTCTTATTTTAAAAGGACTAAAAGATAAATACGAGGCTCACCATAATGTAAAAATTACAGATGATGCAATTACCGCGGCGGTTAAACTTTCAGCAAGATATATAAGCGACCGCTTCCTGCCCGATAAAGCGATAGACTTAATTGACGAGGCGGCTTCAAAGGTGAGGATAAGGGCATCTTCTTTACCGCCTGAATTCAAAGAGATTGAAGAGCAAATTGCCAATACCGAGGACGAAAAAAACGAGGCAATTTCCAATCAGGACTTTGAACGCGCCGCCGCTTTACGCGATAAAGAAAATTCTTTAAAAGAGCAACTGCTTAAAGAAAAGGAAGAACGTTTGCAAAACGGTCATGCTGCAGGTGAGGTCACAGAAGAAAATATTGCTGAAATTCTTTCTAATTGGAACGGTGTTCCTGTTTCAAGGCTGACCGAAGAGGAAAGCGAAAGACTTTTGCGCCTTGAAGACGAACTTCACGACCGCATAATCGGTCAAAACGAGGCGGTAACGGCAATTTCAAAGGCTATCCGCCGTGGTAGAGTTGGTCTTAAAGACCCCAAAAGACCAATAGGTTCGTTTATTTTCTCAGGTCCTACGGGCGTCGGTAAAACCGAACTTTGCAAGGCTTTGGCTGAAGCGCTTTTCGGCAGCGAAGATATGATGATAAGGCTTGATATGTCGGAGTATATGGAAAAGCATACAGTATCGCGTCTTGTAGGCTCGCCCCCGGGATATGTCGGCTTTGAAGAGGGCGGCCAACTTACTGAAAAGGTAAGGCGAAACCCTTATTCAGTACTGCTTTTTGATGAGATTGAAAAAGCCCATCCCGATGTGTTTAATATGTTGCTTCAAATTTTGGAGGACGGTATTTTAACCGATTCCCAAGGCCGCAAGGTTGATTTTAAGAATACGGTTATAATTATGACCTCTAATGTAGGGGCTAGAAAAATTACCGATAAAAAGATAAGTTTCGGTTTTGTTGAGGCGGCGGACGATGGCAACAGCGATATTAAATCGGCAGTTTTAGAGGAACTAAAAAACACATTCCGCCCCGAATTTTTAAACCGTGTAGACGATATAATCGTTTTCTCAAAACTTACAAGCACCGAAATTGAAGAAATAGCAAATAAAATGCTTATAGGTCTTAAAAAACGCTTATCCGCTCTTAATATTGAATTCTGTTGGGATGACGGCGTAAAACGCGCTCTTGCAGACAAAGGATTTGATGCAGTTTACGGAGCAAGACCGTTGCGCCGCGAGATACAAAGCAAAATTGAGGATGCGCTCAGCGAAAAAATTCTTGACGGCAGCATTAAAAACGGCGATACTGTAAACTGCACTTATAGTGACGGTGAATTTAAGTTTAATAGTTAAAGAAAAAACAGTTGGTTTTAAACCAACTGTTTTTTTATAGTTTATCATTTTTCGTCTTCGCGTAATTGACCTAAAGCACCGCCCGGATGGCATTTGACATATTTTTCAGGTGTCAGGTCGGATTTTTCCTGTAGCAGTACCGAAAGACACTGTAAAATATAGGTTTCTGCTAAAATGGATGCTCTCGGTGCGCGGTTAAGAACGCCGCCCTCGTGATTAACCCCTGCGGTAAGACAAACTTCGCCGAATCTTCCAAGCCAGGATTCAGGATTACCTGTAACAGAAATTACCTTGCAACCGTTGTTTTTTACGGCAAGCGCGGTGGCTTTAAGTTCGCTTGTTTCACCGCTGTTTGATATGCAAATTACAATATCACCTTTAGTCAACTGACCGCAAGAACCGTGAACGGCTTCTGTTCCGTGCAGAAAATAGGTGGGCGTTCCGGTTGAAGAAATAAGCGATGCGGCATAGGCGGCAATGTGGGCAGGTTTGCCGATACCCGTTATATGCAAACGGTTGCCGTTTTCCTTGGCTTCAAGAATTAAATCTGCCGCTTTTTTAAGGCTTGCTTTATTTACCGAAGAAGCAAAGTCATTGAATTCTTTTAAACTGATTTCTATAAAACTGTTTAGTGTGTCCATATTATTCTCCTGTTAAAAATGAAAATACGTCTGTGTTGTAACCGTTGTTTTTCATTACCGCTAAAACTTCGCAAAGTTCGGGCAAACTTGTTTGCGCACCCATTTTGGTAACGGTTATACCTGCGGTGCAGTTTGCAAAACGCAACGCATCGGTAACATCAGCGCCTCCTGCTACAGCAGTACAAAATGCGCCGATAAAACTGTCACCTGCGGCAGTAGGGTCTACTACCTTGCCGCAATTAACACTTTGCGAATACTCGGTATCACCACCGCTATAATAAGCGCAACCGCGTTTTCCTAAAGTTATAAGTGTATTTTCAGCACCCATTTCTTGAATCTTGGCAATAGCGTCTTCAATATCGGATTCGTCTTTCAAAACAGTGCCTGCAATATCGGCGGCTTCGTGCTCGTTAGGGGAAATATATGTAAGGCAAGCAATTAGTTCGGGTGACAGTTTTCTGTAAGGCGCAGGATTAAGCATTACGGGAACGCCATTTTCCTTTGCCAGTTTTGCAACTGCAAGATTAACTTCGCTTGGAATTTCGTTTTGCAGAATAACAATATCAAAATCGGCGATTTTGTCTTTTAAAAAGCAAATATCGTTTGGTTCAAGTACAAAATTAGCACCCGGTACTACAATTATGCGGTTTTCCGTGCCTTTGTCGCTAACTTCAATTTGTACGTTTCCTATAGCGGTTGGTGCGGTTTCAGTAACCTTTATATATTCGGTATTAACCCCGCTTTCCTTAGCCGAGTTAATTAACTGTTTTCCAAAATCGTCATTTCCAACCATTCCTACCATAGTAACGTCTGCTCCGAGCCGTGCCGCCTGAACTGCTTGATTAGCACCCTTGCCGCCTGCCGCAGTTGAAAAACCGCTGCCGATCACAGTTTCGCCTGCTTGGCAAAAGCGTTCGGTAGTGACTATTAAGTCCATAACAAGACTGCCAACAACTAAAACCTTTGGCTTTTTAATCATTATTATCACTCCGTAATTAAGGATTGAGTTATTATTAGATTCAAATTATTTCAAGGTCGTCTTTAGATGGAAATTCGGGATATTCGTCCTCTAAATTATCCGAATACCAATAAGCCACCGAGGAAATATCGTCCTGCAAAGGTAAATATCTGCCGCCACTTCTCCAACCAAGAGCCTGAATGGTCACCTTAATATCCTCTTCAAAATAAACGGGGTCGGTAATATGCCAACGGTAAAGATTGAAATAACGTTGCGCCTTATATGTATCGTCGGTGAGTTCCTGCTTGTACATTCCGGCATAGGGGGTAGAAAATTCAACATATTTTCCGCCTGCGTCGAAGTTGTAAGCACCGCAGAAGTAATCTTCAGTACCTGTTCCGCAAATGGAGGGGTATTCTTTATCGCCGTCAAGGTAGAACTTGATTTCACCTTCGCCCCACCAACCATTACTTTTAACACCCCAACGCATATAGGTGCCTACATAATGACCGCGCCCCTTTATGTTATCAAGGATTGTATAGGGAGTAGCATAGGGTAGCGGATTAGTACGTCTGTACTGCGCGTGGAAATAAAGGCTGTCCTTTGGAATTTCCTTTTCTTCGCAGTCTATCTGATAATAAAGTGCACAACTGCCGCCAAGATTCTGAACTTCTACACGGCAAGCGCTGAAATAAGGCATTTCAAAGTAGCAGTTCATACCTTTACCGGGGTTCAAACACATAGCAAGACTTGAAAGTTGACGGTATTCATATTTTGCATTGCAAAAGAAATCGCCTACAGGGGCTTCAACAGCAGGTTTTTTCTGACCGTCAAAATAAATTCGGAGTATTAGTTGGCGCGAACCTGCGGCATCGGTAAGCCATATATGTTTAATAGCACCCTGACCCTTAATGTCAGCAAGAACTGTTGTGGTACCGTCACCTGGGAGAACATAATACGGATTAACTTTCCAACCTGTACCTAAATCGCGCGCGGCATTTGCGGCAGAACCGTTTTCAAGGGTAGCCATGCCGCCTTTGCCTTTTTCACCTGTGGGGTTTTCGGGGCATACCGAAAAAGTGCGGATGTTTTTTTTAGTAGTCAAATTATTTAACATAAATAGCAACTCCTTGCAAGTTTGTATTGAAATTATAATTGCGGAACGCTATAATGTAAATGTTATTTGTTGATATGTTTTTAACAATTCTTGCAGAGGTGACAAGCGTGAATGCATTTGAAATTAATCCGTATATCAGGGTTGCTTATAAAGATTCGGTACTTACTTCCTTTTTTCATATTAAAAAAAGGATAATTTTTGATTACGAGTTAATTTATTTAAAACAAGGTTCGTTAACTTTTAAATATAACGATGTGACTTACGATTGTAAAGCGGGGCAGTTTATTTTTATAAGACCCGAAATTTCTCACAGTTTTAGAGTAGGCACTAAAGCCTTAAACCAACCTCATATACATTTTGATATGGTTTACGATTCTTTAAGCCGCCACATTCCTGTATGTTTTAAGGATAAAAGCGAACTTAGTGACGAAGAAAAAATGTTTATTCGCAAGGATATTTTTAAAGGTTATCCTATATATCCGTTTGTAAATTTTAGTGACGAAAAAAAGGCTTTGGAACTTTTTTACAAGGCGATTGGCGGTTTGGAAAACGATTATCTTGTAAGAAAAGCGGCTTTAACCGAGATTATTTCAATGCTTGTAGCGGATAATTTTCCCCATTGCTTTTTGGAAAATAACGCTTCTTACGGTGTAGCAAATCTTATAAAGGATTATATTGATGCGGCACAGGGACTTACTATGAGTCTTGATGATTTTGAAAGCCAGTTTAATTACAGTAAGTATTATTTAGAACGCGAGTTTAAAAAATGTTACGGAATAGGGCTAATTTCTTACCGCAACGCTAAACGGATGCAGATTGCGGCAGAGATGTTAAGGAACGAAAATGTGAGTGCAGTAGTTGAAAAAATGCATTTTTCTTCCGTTTATTCATTTAGCCGTTCTTTTAAAAAACATTTCGGCGTATCGCCTACAGAGTATGCAAAAAGCAGTTGAAAAAATTTTTCAACTGCTTTTTGTAATTATATATTGTAGAAGCGCTTTGCAACCATTGTCAACATCACGCTCGGTTAGTTTAAAATCACCCGTGTACCAAGGGTCTGCAACATCGTGAGGGTTATCGGTAAAGTCCAATAAACGCGATACTTTCTGTTCGATGTCATTTCCTATAATAAACTCTAAATTGCGAAGATTATTTTTATCCATACATATAAGATAATCGTAATAATCGTAGTCGCCTTTAGTAACCCTTACCGCGCGCTTACCCTCAGTAGAAATACCGCGTTTGCTTAGTATCGCCCTTACAGGCGGATAAACGGGATTTCCGATTTCCTCGCCCGATGTCGCGGCAGAGGCAATAATAAACTTATCGGCTAAACCTTCACTTTTCACTAAATCTTTCATAACAAATTCTGCCATAGGACTTCTGCAAATATTGCCGTGGCAGATAAACAAAATTTTAATCATCATTTTACTCCTTTTTTGAACGTATATATTTTCCGTTCCCGCACGAGAGGGGTATTGTTCAGCGAATTTTCTTAAACTAAATATAACGGTTTAAATTAAAATTTTCAAGATATATTATGCATATAAGAATTTTTTTAATTTATATCAAAGTGATAGATTTTAGATTAAATCTATTGCTTTTTTATTTTTATGTGGTATAATAAGTATGAAAAGTATAACAAATATAATTTTGGGGGAAATAAAAATGCAGAAGGAAAAATTTGTAGGAATAAGCAAAGTCGGAGAAAAAGGACAAATTGTAATTCCAAAAGAAGCAAGAGATATGTTTGATATAAAACCCGGTGATTCTATTATCGTGCTTTGCGATAAATCAAGAGGAATGGCTTTGTTAAAAGCAGATGCAATAGAAGATTTAACAGATAAAATTTTTCCGATAGGGGGAAATTAAGGATGATAGCAATTGAAACAGAAAATTTAACAAAAAGATATAAACAAAAAACAGCGGTAAATGGAATAAATCTAAAAATTAATCAAGGCGAGTTGTTTGCTCTACTCGGCACAAACGGTGCCGGAAAGACAACAACAATTAAAATGTTATCAACACTAATTTTACCAACCGATGGAAAAATTAAAATTAACGGATTAGATATAGTTGAGGATAGACAAAAAATAAAAGAAATATTAAATGTATCTCCTCAGGAAACGGCTATTGCTCCAAACCTTTCTGTAAAAGAGAATTTGGAATTTATGGCAGGGGTATATCAGATTTCAAATAAAAAAGAAAAGATAAATGAATTAATCAAAATGTTTAAATTAGATGAAGTATTAAATCAAAAAGCCAAAACTTTATCCGGCGGATGGCAAAGAAAAGTTTCTATAGCAATTTCATTGATTAATGAACCGCAAATATTATTTTTAGACGAGCCGACGTTGGGGCTGGATGTAATTGCAAGAAAAGAGTTATGGACAGTTATTGAAAATTTAAAAGGAAAAATAACAATAATATTAACAACTCATTATATGGAAGAAGCCGAAAGTTTATCAGATAGAATCGGTATAATGGCAAAAGGAAACTTAATAACTGTAGGAACCTCAAATGAACTAATAGAGCAAACCGGTGCTAAAAGTTTTGAGGATGCATTTGTGAAAATAGCAACAGGTGGTGAATTATAATATGAGAACATTAAACTTTGCAAAAAGAAATTTCAAGGAAATTATCAGAGACCCGTTAAGTTTAATTTTTGCTATAATATTACCTTTGTTTTTACTGTTTATATTTCAGCAATTTGATATACCAAATGAAAGTTATCAATTAGAAAACTTTACTCCCGGAATTATAGTTTTTGGATTTTCTTTTATAACACTATTTACAGCGATGCTAATTAGCAAAGACAGAACAACATCATTATTAATTAGACTTGGAATCAGTCCCATGAAACCAATGGAATATATATCAGGATATATGTTATCAATTATTCCAATCATACTAATTCAGAACACGTTATTTTTTATTTTAGCAATTATATTAGGTTTAAGTTTTAGTATAAACATAATTTGGGCGATACTCGTGTCAATAATTATAGCAGTCTTATTTATTGCAATAGGAATAATAATAGGAAGTATTTCTTCTGAAAAGGCATCATCCGGAATATCAAGTATTATAGTTCAACTTGTTTGTTTTACAAGCGGAATGTATTTTCCAAGAGAAACATTAGGAAAAGTTTTCGGAAAGATTTGTGAATATTTGCCTTTCGAATCATGTTTAACAATTTTAAAGGGAGTAATGAATAACCGTTTGGAAAATATAACAACAAGAAATATTGCTATATTTGTTATTTATACTATTGCGCTTTTGTTAGTATCAGTAATAATTTTTAAAAAGAAAATGACAAGTGATAATAAATAATTAATTAAACAAGTCCCTCTTTGTGAACAGAAAAAAGTAGCCGACTCCAATATTGGTGATGGCTGCTTTTATGTCATATTTAGGTGCTTTTATTGCTTTTCAAAGCATTAAAAAGCAGTATGTTTTGGAATAGGTGATGGTTTTTGACTATATTCAAATTAATGAAGATAGCACCAAAAAAATAACAGTAAAATGTGAGATATGTCATCACTGTTTTTTATGTTTAATTCATTAAAAAAATCAGTTATTATAGTATTATCTTTAATTCTGTTTCTAAGGCATAACCCAATAGTGAAATGATAGTTTATTAAGTTATTTGGCGAACAGTTTGAAAATTCTCCCAAATTTTCTCTGCCTATCCTTGATATAATATCATCAAAAAGAGTTTTAATTTCTAATGTTATATACATAGATATCACCTCACAAGTATATTTTACTATCAAACTATAGTAAAATCAATACTATTTTTTGATAGTAAATATACTTAGTATAGAGGTGAATATGTATGTATTATCCAAGATTGAAGGATTTAAGGGAAGATAGAGATTTAGTTCAAAAGGAAGTTGCGGCTTTTCTTGGAATTGACCAAAGAGTGTACAGTAATTACGAAACAGGAAAAAGGGAAATACCTACACATTTTGTAATAACACTTGCAAAGTTTTATAATACTTCTACTGATTATATTTTAGGGTTGACTAATAATAAGTAGATATAGGAAAAATCGGCAGTTTTAATAATAAACCGCCGATTTTTATTGACTTTATTCTGTTTTTGAGATACAATCCCATAGGTGATTAAATGTTTATTAAAAAATATATAGGTGATAAGGCGTTTTATAAAAGGGTTATAGCGCTGACGTTACCGATAATGCTTCAAAACGGTATTACAAATCTTGTTAATATGCTTGACAACATAATGGTTGGCAGGTTGGATATTGCTTCGAGTTCGGGTGTTACGGTTGCAAATCAGTTGATATTTGTTTTTAACCTTTGCATTTTCGGTGCGATATCGGGTGCGGGAATATTCGGCGCGCAGTTTTTCGGTAAAGGTGATAATGACGGTGTGCGCTACACTTTCCGTTTTAAAGTAATTATAAGTTTTCTGTTGGCGGTTTTAGGTATTGCAGTTTTTGCCCTTTTCGGCAACTCGCTTATTAACCTTTATTTACAAGGTGAGGGCGGTCAGGTTGACCCAATACTCGCGCTGAATGAAGCAAAGGATTATTTAAAAATAATGCTTGTAGGGTTTATTCCTTTTGCTGTTACACAGTGTTATTCGGGAACATTGCGCGAGTGTGGAAGACCCGTTTTACCAATGGTTGCAGGCAGTATAGCTGTAGTTACCAACCTTGTATTTAATTATATTTTAATTTTCGGGCATTTCGGTTTTGAGGCTATGGGTGTAAGAGGTGCAGCAACAGCAACCGTAATATCACGTTTTGTTGAACTTATATTAATTGCTGTCTGGACACGCGTTACGGCGAAAAACAGCCCGTTTATTATCGGCGCTTACAAAACTTTGTTTGTGCCAATGTATTTAGTAAAAGATATTATAGTAAAAGGTATGCCGCTTCTTATTAACGAGGCACTCTGGAGTATGGGAATTGCAACCGTTAACCAGTGCTATTCGGCACGCGGTATTGAGGTTGTTGCGGCTAATAATATTTTGCAAACCTTTTTTAACGTTTTTTCTGTGGCGTTTATGGCAGTGGGAGTTGCAATAGGAATTTTGCTCGGTCAGCAACTTGGTGCTAAGGATGAAAAGGGCGCAATGGATACCTGCCGAAAATTAATTGCATTTTCGGTTATAGTTAGTGTAATAGTGGGTGTAGTTTTCTTTGTTTGCGCTTATTTCATACCTCTTTTATATAACTATCCCGATAACGTCCGCATTACTGCTACAAGGCTTATGCAAATTTGCGCGGTGGTTATGCCGATAGATGCTTTTGCCCACGCAACCTATTTCACCTTGCGGTCGGGCGGAAAAACACTTATAACCTTTATTTTTGACAGTGGATTTATGTGGGCAGTGAGTGTGCCGCTCGCTTTTGTGCTTAGCAATTTTACAGGGCTAAATATACTTGCGCTTTATACAATAGTTCAATTAGTTAATATTATAAAATGCATAATAGGTTATATTTTTGTTAAAAAAGGTATCTGGATCAGAAATATAGTATCTAACGAATAAACAAAAACGCTATCTGCCTTTTAAGGCGGATAGCGTTTTAATAGTTGTTACAGATGATTTGAAGGACTGCCTTTTAATTTAAAAGACAGTCCCATCTATTTTAAAAGGGGCGCGGTACTCGGTTATTTGAAGATAGTCAGTCTGCTATCGCCGAAAAGTTGGATATCCTTAAAAAACCCCTGCTGCATATTATGCGGCAGGGGTGGGGAATGTTACAAATTAAGCAATAGGTTCTTTGCGGATAAAGAGTACACCTAAAGTGTCTTTTCCGCAGTGTGAAGAAATTGTACACCCTGCTCTTGTTACAAAAACCTCTTTAAATGGTGCGGCTTTTTTAACTTCGGCTACAACGCTGTCAACAATTTCCTTGTCACAACCCGCATGGGTTACGAATACGCGGTCAAGGTCAATTCCACTGCCGTCACCAATGCGCTCGGCAGTATAAGTTTTAAGAACTTCGGAAAATTTGCCGCGGTATTTTTTGCCAACACCCATTGAACCGTTTTTAACTTCAATACAGGGTTTTAGTTTAAGAAGATTTGCGCCAAGCATCGCTATAGCAGAGCAACGACCGCCTTTATGCAAATATTCAAGGCTGTCAATAACAAAGGAAGCGTCAACCTTTGCTACTAAGTTTTGAACCTCTTCCGCAATAGCCTTTGGCTCCATGCCTTTTGCTGCCATTTCTGCAGCGGCAACTACTAAAAGACCGCCGCCCGTTGAAAGATTTTTAGTATCAATAACATAAACGTTTTCAAACTCTTCCGCAGCCATACGTGAATTATTGTATGTAGAAGACATTTCAGAACTTATAGTAAAATGAATTACCGCTTTTCCCTGGTCAACAAACGGTTGGAAAAAATCAATACAATCGCTCATATTAGCGGCGGCGGTCTTAGGTAAAACACCTGTTTTAGCGTGATGCTCATAAATATCGTCAGGTGTAATATCAACCCCGTCAAGATAATTTTTATCGCCTAAAGTAACCCCTAACGGAATAATAGAAATATTATAACGTTCCTTAAGTTCGGGGCTAAGGTCACAGGTACTGTCACTTGTTATAGCAATATTGTAACTCAAAACAAAAACCTCCAAAAATTCATAAATTCAAACATATTTAAATATATTATAACATCTTTTGATTAAAATCGCAATATGTTAATTTAATTACTTGACATAATATAATTATATATGTAAAATTATATTTACTGTTAGTAATAGAAAAATTGTGATTTGTTAATATATTGAGGTGTTTTGATTTGAATCGGCGGTATTGTTACGGTTTAGCGTCGGTGCTTTATTTTTTATGCTTTATAGCGGTGTGCGGCAATACAGCCTACACTTTTGAAATGGCAAATCTTACACACAGTGTTAAAATAATTTCTGATGTAGTAATGGTTATAAGCGGTTATTCCGCGTCTTTTTTTTACTGCCTTACTTTAACCGAAAAAAAGGCTAAAAATTTTATGAAAACATTTTTGGTTATTTTATTTGGCTTTTATATTATAACGCTTGTGGATTTTACTCTTATAGACGATAATTTCGGACGGAATATTTTTAATTTTCTTTCTTGGAACAAGTCGGCTTTTAAGGATTATTTAAAAAGTAGCACCAACATTATACCCTTTGCAACGGTTAAACTTTTTATTAAAGGTTATTTTGATAATAATCTTACCCTTTGGGATACGGTTTTAAATCTTTTGGGCAATTTTGCGGCTTTTATGCCACTGACTTTATTCGTAGCAATGTTTTTTGAAAATTGCCGTACCTATTTTAAAGTGTTTTTAGCGGTTTTATTGGCGGTAATCGGAATTGAACTTTTGCAGTTTATCTTTCTTACAGGTTCTACCGATATTGACGATGTTATTTTAAATACCGGTGGTGCTATGTTGTTTTATTGGTTTATAAGGCAGAAGAAAATAGGAAAAGGACTGTCAAATCTTACCTTTAAGGTGTGGGAAAATGAAAATTAAAGGTTTAAAATATCATTTTGTTTTTATATTATTAGCGGCATCTCTTTGGGGAACCGCAGGTATTTTTGTACGTAACGCTAACGCTTTCGGTGTATTAGAAATGCAGTTGGTTTTCGGCAGAGCACTTTTTACAAGCATTTTAATCGGTCTTATAATTCTTTTTAAAAATAAGTCCTGTTTTAAGGTTAAATTCAAAGATTTGTGGCTGTTTTTAGCGGCAGGTCTTTTCAGTGTGGTACTGTTTAATTTTTCTTACTATAAAACAATGTCATTATCTTCGTTATCAGTAGCGGCAGTGCTTCTTTATACAGCACCGTTTTTCGTGGTTATAATATCACGCTTTTTGTTTGGGGAAAAATTCACTGCCTCAAAATGTGCCGCTTGTGTTATAGCCTTTATCGGTTGTGCTATGGTATCGGGACTGTTTGACTTGGAACACAGAATAGGAACCGCCGCAGTTATCTTTGGTTTGTTAACGGGTTTTGGTTATGCACTTTATACGATTTTCAGCGAATTACTTTTAAAACGTGGTTACGGTACTTTAACTATTACTTTTTATGTGTTTTTGTCGGCTACTGTTTGCTCAGTGCCGTTTATAAATTTAACCGAAACGGTAAAAGTAATAGCAAAAAGCCCTGCGGTTTTTGTTATACTATTTCTTATGGCGCTTTTTAACACGGTAATTCCTTATATGCTTTATACTTCGGCGCTTAAAGGGGTAGACCCTTCGGTAGCACCTATAATTGCAACCTTAGAGCCAGTTGTGGCTACTGTTATAGGAACTTTTATTTTTGGCGAGTCTATAACCCTTTTCGGTGTTATAGGTATAGTTTTGGTTTTAACTTCAATAGTTATTTTAAACGGCCAAAGCAAATCGGCTACAGCAAATGCCAAAATAAACCTGATATTATCGGTTGAGGGAAAACGTGAGGACGGTTATCATCTTATAGATACCGTTATGCAATCGGTCACATTAGGGGATAGCGTTAAGGTTTCAAAATGCCGCGGAATTAAAATTAAATGTGGTATAAAAGAACTTGAAAACGACAGTAACATAGCAGTTAAAGCCGCAAAACTGTTTTTTGAAACAACAGGTACTTACGGCGGCGCAAAAATAGTTTTGAAAAAACGCATACCCGCGGCCGCAGGTCTTGGCGGTGGCAGTGCAGATGCCGCGGCGGTATTACTTTTGCTTGATAAACTTTATAATACGTCACTTTCCGAGGAAACCCTTTTAGAAATGGCTTTGAAATTAGGCGCAGATGTACCTTTCTTTATAAAGGGTGGCACTTATAGGGCAGAGGGTATCGGTGAAGTGCTGACCCCGTTAAAAAGTTTTA
Organism: Acutalibacteraceae bacterium; assembly: GCA_045540535.1. Taxonomy (GTDB): domain Bacteria; phylum Bacillota; class Clostridia; order Oscillospirales; family Acutalibacteraceae; genus UBA737. The sequence continues at coordinate 20,321 of JAZQHI010000096.1, forward strand.
AAGGCGGTTACTTTTTGCTTGCTAAAGCGGATAGCAAACCCTCTACTAAAGAAATGTACGCCCGTCTTGACAGTGAAGAAAAATCCAATATTGATGTTAACGGATTTGTAAATGCTCTTAATAAAGGTGACAAATCGTTAGCGGTTGGTTTAATGGAAAACTCATTCAGCCTTGTTTGGAAAAATAATTCCTTGCAAAAAAGACTTCTGGAGTTTTCACCCGTAACCGTTTCGCTTTCGGGGAGCGGACCTACAAATTTTGCTTATTTCGAGGATAAACGCTTGGCGAAAAAAGCCTTAAAAGAGTTAAAACGCGAAAATATTGAGGCATATCTCACTAAACCTTGCGAAAAAGCAATCATTTTTGAATAATTTTTGAAAACTCAGGCAATATTTCCTTTAGATTTTAAGAAAAGAGGAAATATTTTATGTTTAAAAAATTTGGCATTTCAAAAAGGCGTTTTAACGCGGCACTTCTTTGCGGTCTTTTATGTGCGGCTTTTATCAGCCTTGCGGATTTTAATGTTGCGTGCGAAGATTTGCGCGCCAACGTTTTGCGGTTACATATTATCGCAAATTCGAATACCGACTCTGACCAAGAATTAAAACTTAAAATAAGGGACCGTATTTTAGCCGAAAGCGGTGGAATGTTCGAGGGTGTTACCGATGTTTCCGAGGCTTTGCAAAGGGCAGAAAGCAACACCGATTATTATTGCGATTTAGCAAACGAGGTAATTGCCGAAAACGGTTTTTCTTATAAAGCAAAGGCAAGCGTTGGTAAATGTTACTTTGAAACCAGAGAATATGATACTTTTACCCTGCCTGCAGGGTATTACGAATCGCTTATAATTTCGGTAGGTGAAGCCAAGGGTAAAAATTGGTGGTGCGTAATTTTCCCCGAAGTGTGTATTCCAGCCGCCGCGGCCGATTTAAGCGAAACTGTAACCGAAAAAACAAGCACCGTTGCAAAGAGTCCCGAACGCTATATAATGCGGTTTAAAGCGGTAGAAATATACGAAAAAATAAAAAAAATAATAATTAAGTAAAAAATGCTTGCATTTTCTGAAGTTTTGTGGTATTATTCATTTGTTAATCACTTAGAAAGGGGTGACAATGATGAAAGAAGGTATTCATCCGCAGTATGAAAAGGTGACCGTTAAGTGCGCTTGCGGTGCGGAATTCGAGACACGCTCTACAAAGAAGGATATCCGTTTGGATATATGCTCTAAATGTCATCCGTTTTTTACAGGTAAGCAGAAGTTGGTAGACACCGGCGGACGTGTTGACAGATTTAAGAAGCGTTTCAATATTGAAGAATAACCTTAATTCCGCAGTCGCCTTTACGGGCGGGTGCGATTTTTTTAGGAGTTTTTATGGAAAGTTATTTAACTGTACTAAAAGATGCCACTGCCGAATATGTTGAAAAACGTTCAAGATTTATTGCTAATTTAAGGCATTGTGAAAATGAAACGGAAGCCTCTGCATTTCTTGAAGAAATGCGCTCAAAGTATTGGGATGCAAGACATAACGTGTTTGCCTACTCGGTAGAGGGTGGCAGTTTTTGCCGCTTTTCTGATGACGGCGAGCCCCACGGCACAGCAGGCAAACCTATACTTGATGTTATAGTTGGCAGTGAAATTAAAAATATTGCTATAGTAGTTACGCGTTATTTCGGCGGCGTGCTTTTAGGTACAGGCGGTCTTGTAAGGGCGTATTCAAAATCTGCTAAGGATGCAATAGGCGCTGCAGAGGTTGTAAGAATGGTGCCTTGCACTGTTTACGAAACGGTTTGCGATTATCAGGACCACCAAAGACTAGTATCTTTAATAGAAAACTGTTTCGGCAAAATAGAAGATACCGAGTTTACCGATAAAGTAAAACTTAAATATTCCTTTAAAGATGAGGATTTCGGCGCATTTTCGCCAAAACTTTGTGAAACCTTTTCGGCGCGTCTTGAAGCGTTAGAAACCGAAAAAACGTTTACTTCATTTAAAATTTGAAAAAAATGTAAAAAAATAAAGTTATTTTAGAAAAAAAGGCTAATAACTTAAATGAGGGGGGTAAGGTTATGACAGTAAGAGAACAGACTGAGAATAATGAAAAACTAATTCTTTCTGAGAATGCAATGTTTGTGGCAAATAGTCTTGGCAGAAAAACACAGGAAGAAAAATGTCCTTTGCGAACCGAGTTTCAGCGTGACCGCGATAGAATAATTCACTGTAGGGCATTCAGAAGATTAAAACATAAAACTCAGGTTTTCTTAGCACCTGAATCTGACCATTACCGTACACGCCTTACTCACACTTTGGAAGTAGCCCAGATAGCGCGAACCATTTCACGCGCCTTACGCCTTAACGAAGATTTAACCGAAGCCATCGCTTTGGGTCACGATTTAGGGCACACACCTTTCGGTCACGCAGGTGAAAGGGCAATTAACAGTTTAGTTTCGTTTGGGTTTTATCACTACGAGCAAAGTTGCCGTGTTTGTGAAAAATTAGAGAAAAACGGCAAAGGTCTTAATCTTACCAAAGAAGTGCTTAACGGTATCGAAAGGCACACAAACGGCGATTGGTCCGATACGTTAGAGGGTAGGGTTGTAAGAATTTCGGATAGAATTGCTTACATTAACCACGATATTGATGATGCTATTCGCGGCGGTGTGATTTCGGCAAATGACTTGCCGCGCGAAATTACCGAATTTTTGGGAAATAGCAAAAGCCAACGTATAAGTTCGCTTGTAAGTTCTGTTGTGAATAATAGCGGCAGTGAAATTTTAATGGATGCCGAAACTCAGAAATATTATGATTTATTGCACGAATTCCTTTTTGAAGCGGTGTATAAAAATCCTGTCGCTAAATCGGAGGAAAAAAAGGTTGCAGGGCTTGTAGGCGGAATTTTTGAGTATTATTTTAAGAATAGCGATAAACTTCCCTTAGAATATAAAAATATTTGTGAAAATGAGGGGCTCGAACGCGCAGTTGCTGACTACGTGGCAGGTATGACCGACCAGTACGCAGTAACCGTTTATTCAAATATTTATATTCCTAAGTCATGGCCTATATAATGTACCGTTTTTAGTACAACGGCTTATATATAATTAATTCAGAAAAAAGGAGGCGGTTTTATGGCAATACCAGAGGATATTATACAGGAAATTAAGTACCGCAATGATATTGAAACAACAATTTCGCAGTATGTCAATTTAAAACGCAGAGGTAAAAACCTTGTGGGACTTTGCCCGTTTCATAGCGAAAAAACCCCCTCTTTTACGGTTTATCCCGAATCGGCATCGTTTTATTGCTTCGGTTGCGGTGCCGGTGGTGACGTTTTCACATTTACGGGGTTACTTGAAAACCTTGACTATATAGAATCGGTTAAACTGTTGGCTGAGCGTTCGGGAGTAGCGCTTCCGCAAGACGGGTATGATGATTCTATGCAAAGGCTTAAAAATACAATTTATGATATCAACCGCGAAACTGCACGGTTTTTTCATAAATATTTAATGTCGCCCCAAGGCAAATGGGCGCTTGACTATCTTTTAGGCAGAGGACTAAGTCTTGCTACTATAAAACATTTTGGTTTGGGCGCCGCACCTGACAGTTGGGATGCGCTTATTAACCACCTTAAAGAAAAAGGTTTTTCTGTTAACGATATGTATACCGCAAACGTTGTCGGAAAAAGTACGCGCGGCAGTTTTTATGACCGTTTCAGAAAACGCATAATGTTCCCTATAATTAATATAAGGGGCAATGTTGTCGCCTTTAGTGGCAGAGCAATGCCGGGGGACGAAAAGGCAGGCGGTAAGTATGTCAATACTTCCGATACACCTGTTTATAAAAAAAGTGAGAACCTTTTTGGAATAAATTATGCTAAGAATAACTGCTCTGAAAGGATTATTCTGGTTGAAGGGAATATGGATGTTATTTCGCTTCACCAAGCAGGGTTTGATTATGCTGTAGCACCTTTGGGCACGGCTTTTACTGCTGAACAGGTTAATCTTTTGGCACGTTATACAAAAGAAATCGTTTTAATGCTTGATGCCGATGCCGCAGGGCAAAAGGCTATACGCCGAGCGGCGCAATTACTTGAAAATACGGGACTTGAAGTAAGGGTTGTGGTAATCCCCGATGCTAAGGACCCGGACGAGTATATTAAGAAAAACGGTCCTGAACGCTTTAAAGCACTTTTAGAGGGGGCTGTAAGCGATATTGAATACAGTCTTTTAATGGCGGCAAACGGTATCGACCTTGAAAGTGATTCGGGAAGACTTAAATATTTATCTGCCGCGGCGGAAGTGATTGCGGCAGATGACGATGTTATGACAAGGGATATATATATAGGTCGCCTTTGTGATAAGTACGGTGTTTCAAGAACTGCGCTTACGGCTAAGGTTGAAGAAATACGGCGCAAAAAGGTTAAAACCCAACAAAAACGGGAGTTTTCCGAAATAATACATCCTAAATTTACTAAGGATGATATAAACCCTGATAAACGCCGTTCGCCTAAAGCCGCTTCGGCAGAAGAAACGGTAATAGCGGTGCTTTTACAACACCCCGACTTTTTTTTAGAGGTAAAGGAAAAGTTACCGCCCGAAAAAATTATTACTGCGCTTAATCGGCGAATTTATGAAATTCTTTATAAAACATTGGATTCGGGCAGAAATCCCGATATTTCGGTTTTCGCCCAGAAACTTATCCCTGCGGAAATAGGGTATCTGGTATCGCTCCAAAATAGCGATAAAGCGTTAAAAAACGCAAAAATTGTATTAAAGGATTGCATTGAGGTAATATTAGAAGAAGGTATTATCTTAAACAGTCCTGATAATAATGATTCCTCGGTAGAGGATTGGGCAACCGCCCTGCAGAATATGGCAAATAAGAAAAAGAGAGGGAACTAATTCTTATGGATAAAAATATCAAGGAAAACAAAAAAGCAGAAGAAGTTAAGGACACTAACGATTATTTAGAACAAGAGGATAAGGGGACAAGCATTGACGATATAGAAAATGCCCCCGAAGATTTGGACGAACTTTTTTCCGAACCGCCTACGTTAGATCTCGATTTTGACGAAGAACCTACTGATGACGAGTTAAAACTCGAAGAAATGGACGTTGATAAATTAAGCGAGGAAGATATGTCCTTTGATAATATCTCGCTTGATGACCCTGTTAAAGTGTATCTTCGCGAAATAGGCAGAGTACCCTTGCTTTCTTCTGATGAGGAGATTGAACTCGCTGTTAAGATTAACGAGGGTAACGAGTACGCAAAACAACGTCTTACCGAGGCAAACCTCAGACTTGTTGTAAGTATTGCAAAGAAATATGTTGGACGCGGTATGTATTTCCTTGACCTTATTCAAGAGGGTAATGTCGGTCTTATTAAAGCGGTTGATAAATTTGACCATACAAAAGGTTTTAAATTCTCAACCTATGCTACTTGGTGGATAAGACAGGCTATAACCCGTGCTATTGCCGATCAGGCAAGAACCATTCGTATCCCTGTTCATATGGTGGAAACTATAAACCGCCTTAAAAAAGTTCAAAGTCAGTTACTGCACGAAAACGGTTATGAGCCTACCGAAGAACTTATTGCCGAAAAAATGGATTTACCTGTTGAAAGGGTAAGGGAAATTATGCGCGTGGCGCAGGAACCCGTTTCAATGGAAACACCTATAGGACCTGAGGAAGATTCTCGCCTGATGGACTTCATTCGCGATGAGGATGCTTTAGCGCCTGACGATGCGGCTCTTAAAACCATAACCAATGAAGATATTGACGGTGTTTTAAAAACTCTTACAGCGCGCGAAGAGGCGGTAATACGTCTTCGTTTCGGTCTTAAAGACGGCAGATGTCATACTCTTGAAGAGGTTGGTACCGAATTTAACGTAACGAGAGAACGTATACGTCAGATAGAGGCTAAGGCTTTAAGAAAGTTGCGTCATCCTGTGCGTAGCAACAGATTTAAGGACAGGTAGGAATATTTAAAATGGAAATTGCATATAAAACTAAGGGAGTATGTTCAAGGAGCATATTTATCGAAGTTGAGGATAATATTATAAAAAGCGTCAGGTTTGAGGGCGGTTGCAACGGCAACACAAAGGGTATATCCGCTTTGGTAGTGGGTATGGAAGTTAAAGATGTAATCGCAAGGCTTGAGGGTATTACCTGCGGCTTTAAGGGTACATCTTGTCCGGCACAACTGGCGCAGGCTTTAAAAGAAAATGTAATTTAACCGAAAGGGTGGTTAACTTGTATTCGGATAATGATATTAAAATCGCGGGTGACAAGCCTTCAGAACAAATAAAAAAGAATAGAGAAGCGCGCAATGCCGTTAATGACAGTCCCGATAAAGAGTCCATTAAAAAGGCTCGTAATTGGGGACGGGATGTTGCGCTTAAATTTATAGAGGATGCGCTTGAGTCTATTAAGGACGGCGACGAGGCTACCAACGGCGAAATGCTTGTTCAGCGCCGAATGCTTTTATCCTTTACTGCAACAGTAGGCTTTGAACAGTTGAGTTCGAGTGATAGTTTAAGCGGTATAGCACAAAAAAGTTTTTTGGATACTATAAGGGCTAAAGACGCCGATTTATATAAAACCTCTGCTGATACGGGTGCATTTTCTTTTTACTACCTTGCTTTCAGGCGCGGCGGTGAAGTTGACCGCAGAATAGGTCAGACCTTTGCAATGCTTTGCTCGCATGACGGCGACCCCATTTTTCAGGAACTCGGCGAAGCGCTTTACTGTTGGTTTTTATCGGCAGTAAAAAATTCCGCTAAGGAAAACGGAATAATTTAACATAACAAAACCTTCCTTTCTCATAAAATAGTTTAAGGCTATTTTTGAAAGGAAGATTTTTTTATGCCAACAATTTATTTAAGTCCCTCAACTCAGGAATTTAATCTTTATTCGGGCGGTGGCAGTGAGGAATATTATATGAATCTTTTGGCCGATGCTATGGAGCCTTATTTAGCGGCAAGCGGAATACAGTTCGTTCGCAACACCCCTGAAATGACCGCGGCATCATCAATAGCGGCTTCTAATGCGGGGAACTATGATTTTCATTTAGCACTTCATTCAAACGCGTCAGGCAGCGGCAACGGAAACGTCAGAGGAGCAGAATTTTATTACTATCCTACAAGTTCGGGCGGTAAGCGCTTTGCGGATATAGCGGCAGAAAATTTTAAACTTATATATCCGCTACCCAATAGCGTGCGTACAGTAGCAACTACAACGCTAGGCGAAGTAAGGCGTGTAAAAGCCCCCGCGGTGCTTATTGAGGTTGCTTACCATGATAATCCGGATGATGCCGAATGGATACGGAATAATATTGAGGCAATGGCGGCGAATATAGTATATTCACTTACGGAATATTTTGGAATACCGTTTAATACCCCGCAACCCATTTTTACGGCGAGTGTAGCCACCAGAGGTTCTAACCTTAATATACGTTATACGCCGTCACTTACTGCTAATGTAATAGGTCAAATTCCCAACGGGGCGGAAGTTACCGTATTTGCAACTACTCCCGATTGGGCACTTGTTAATTACAACGGAAATGTAGGTTATGTTGCAAGGCAGTACTTGCAGTATTGATTTTTTAAGGCTTAAACGGTAATGTGATTTTGTGTTTTCAAGCATAAATTATCATTTATACTTGAAAATAAAGGAAAAATGCATTATTATAGGAATATAAATATTTTTTGGAGGTTTAGGATGCAAAGAGAAAAATTAGGCAGCCGTTTAGGCTTTATTTTGCTTAGCGCGGGTTGCGCTATAGGAATGGGAAATGTCTGGAAGTTTCCTTATATGGCAGGTCAATATGGTGGCGGTATTTTTGTACTGTTTTATCTGTTCTTCCTTGTAGTAATGGGTATTCCTGTTATGACTATGGAATTCGCAATGGGTAGAGCAAGTCAAAAAAGCCCCGCAAAGATTTATGAGCCGTTAGCACCAAAGGGTTCTAAATGGCATTGGCACAGTTATGCTGCAGTAGCGGGTAACTATTTACTTATGATGTTTTATACCTGCGTTTCGGGTTGGATAGTTCGCTATTTTGTTGATACTGCTTTTGGCAGGTTTGACGGTCTTGATGCCAAGGCTGTAGAGGCTCATTTTGGAAATATGTTAGCCGACCCTACTACAATGATAATTTATACCGCGATAGTTATTATTATCGGTTTTATTGTTTGTTCATTCAGTCTTCAAGGCGGACTTGAGCGTATTACAAAATATATGATGCTAGCATTACTCGCTATAATGATAGTGCTTGCAATCAACAGTATTTTTATTGATGGTGGTTCGGAGGGTCTTAAGTTCTACCTTTTGCCTGACGTAAATCAGGTAAAGGCTGTAGGATTAGGTAACGTAATTGTAGGGGCTATGAATCAGTCATTCTTTACACTTAGCCTAGGTGTTGGTTCAATGGCTATTTTCGGTAGTTACTTAGGAAAAGACCGTAGCCTTATGGGTGAATCGCTAAATATCGCCGCACTTGATACTTTTGTTGCCATTTCTGCGGGACTAATAATTTTTCCCGCTTGCTCGGCTTATGGAGTAGAGGTTACAAGCGGTCCTCCGCTTATATTTATAACATTACCTAACATATTTAATAATTTGCCTTTGGGAAGACTTTGGGGCACATTATTCTTCATATTTATGAGTTTTGCCGCGCTTTCTACCGTGTTCGCGGTTTTCGAAAACATAATTGCTTGCACTATGGATTTATTTGGATTCAGCCGCAAAAAATCCTGCCTTATAAACTGCATTGCTATGATTATATTAGCGCTTCCTTGCATTTTAGGATTTAACGTTTTAGCAGGTTTTGAACCATTAGGCGCAGGTACAGGCGTACTTGATTTGGAAGACTTTATTGTAAGTAACGTTCTTTTACCGCTAGGCTCACTTATATTTGTGCTTTTCTGCACTTCAAAACTCGGTTGGGGTTGGAAGAACTTTAAGGAAGAGGCTAACAGTGGCAAGGGATTAAAGGTAGCAGATTGGATGCGCGGATATGTGACCTATGTATTACCTGTTATAATAATAGTATTGTTCTTCGTAGGTATTTATAATTTCTTTAAGTAATACTGAGGGCTTTGTTTATGTTTAATTTAACTTTTTTCATTGCCCAAGCGTTTGGAATTGTTGCTTGTGTTTTTTCGGTAATATCAATGCTTTCGAAAAATATTACAGGCGCTCTTATTTATCAGATGCTTGCTAATATCGCTATTGCGATAAATTTTGCTTTGGTTGACGGTATTTCAGGCGGAGTTGTTTGCATTATAGGAACAGTACAAACTTTAGTTATGTTTTTAATGCGCAAACGTGAAATTGAACCTAAAAATTGGTTGCTTTTCGTTTTCCTCGCGGCTTATATTATAGCATCGGTAATAATGTTTGCTAAATGGTTTGATATTTTGTCAGCCGTAGCGGCAGTGACATTTGCTGTAGCAGTTTTCCAAAAAAACACTTCGGCTTATCGCGCAATAATGCTTGTTAATTCTTGCCTTTGGATAGTGTTTGATTTCTGCGCAGGCGCTTATACCGCTATTATTACCCACGGTATAATTCTGGTTTCAATTATCGTAGGTATGATAGGTATTGACTCTAAAAAGAAATAAATAGGCTGAAATTTAAAAAAGCGTACACATTAATTAAAATGTGTACGCTTTTTTTATCCGATTAAATTTTTATAGGTTTCTAAAGTAAGATTTGCAACGGCTTCAAGGTCGAAATCCTTTTTCATATTAGTGATTGCATTTTCTTGGCAGGCATTAAAGTATTCTTTGTTTGTGAAAATTTCCTTAATAGCCGCGGCTAGTTCTTCCTTAGAGAAATTAACACCAATACCGCATTTATTTTTATTACAGTATTCTCCAAACGAGGTTTCGTTTGTTACTACGCAGGGTAGTCCAAAAGAAAGCGCCTCTATTATTCCCATTGGTTGACCTTCGTTACGGGATGTTTGTATGAAAACCGAGGCCTTTTGAAGTTTTTCTGCCTTTTCTTCGTTAAACACTGGTCCGTTAATTGTAATTATATCGGAGCAATCAGCATCCTTAATTTGCGATTTTAAAAGGTCTAGGTCGGGGTTTTCTTCAATAGGACCGTAGAGTTCCAGCACCACTTTATTTTCTATACACCAGTTTTTAAGTGAAATAAATGTGTCAATCAAAAGGTCCAAACCTTTAACGGTTATATCGTATCTTCCAACATAGATAAATTTGAAAATATCGGTATCTCTTTCGTGTTTGCGTTCCTCAAATTTAATTGAATTAGGGATAATAACGGTTTTTCGTACTTTAAATTTTGAATTGCGTTTCTCCTGCTCGTTCAGGTACTGAACTGCTACCGCTTTCTTTAAATAGCGGTTGAAAAGCAACATATTAGCAATTATATGCTTTAATTTTTTTTTGTTTTGTTCTACAGTAACTAAACAACCGTGTGGGATTACAACGTAAGGGATTTTGGCTTTTAAGCATTCGTTATAAAGTTTTATATATTCTATTTTGTAAACCTCTTCAAAAACGATTATATCGGGTTTTGAAAAGGGGTGGGGAAGTGAAGCAATTGTTTGATACTGTGGCGCATTGAAAACGGTTTTTGCAATATCATTTTCAAGTTCTACGCCTATATTGAAAAGAGCAACGTTTGCAATTTCCTGCAAATGCCGAATTTCAGTTGTAAGGGCGCTGACAACTCCATTTCCGCTTTTGGATAACGGTTTAGCAATAAACAATATATTCATTATTGTCCCTACCTTTTAAGTTTACTAAGAGCAATATTTTTGAAATACTTAAATTCTTCGGTTTTAAAGAAAATTAATATAAATAATGCATTCGGTACAATTAATGAAACAACGGTTGCTACAAGCAAATTGAGTAGGTTAGATGCAGGAAGCACCATAGCAATCAAACCGTAAACCAAGGCTGTGCATACAACGCCTAAAGCCGCAACCGAGGCAAATTTAAAGTAAAGCATAAAATAGTAACGCTTTTTACGCGCAAACAAGGGTTTAAAGGCGTAATGCGGCAAACTAAAGAATATAGCGATTAGTGAACTGCAGAATATTCCAAGGAAAACACCGAAAATGCCCATAAACTGTACAAAAATAACCGCAGTTACGATATTAATAACCGCTTCTGCAATAGGAATAAATCTATCCTCGTGGAAAATGCCGGCAGCCTCTTTAAAGATACCGATTGATGAACGCATACCAAGCATATAAAAATTGATTACAAGCATTGCTAAAACTGCTTTTGAAAGAAGAAAATCTTCACCTAACCAAACGGTTACAAAGGGTGTCATCATACAGTAGAGCGCGGCAGAGGAGAAACCGTATATCCAAAAGTCCAGAAACATTACTTTTTTATAAACCTGATAAGAGTTTTCTTTACTTTCGGTAAAAATAAGGTTTCCTACGCTTGCTTGCAAGGAAGCAAATATTTGACAATATAAAGTATAAAGGGAGTTTATAATCAGGTAATAGTTAGAATAAATACCAACAAGTCCTACACCCAAAAAGGCGGATATAATAATATTACTCGTTCCTGATACGGCATAAACGCCTACCTTGTGATAAACCAGACCTTTAACTTTTCGGAAAATATCTTGTTTAACCTTACGTTCTATTTTTTGCGCAGTGCCTTTAAGGTATTTATAATTCTTGTCAACATATATTGACAAAAGCAGGTTTTCTAAAAATCGGAACACTATTTTCAAAACCAAAAACAGTATATAATTTTTAGATATTATAAGTACCAGAGCCTGTAGCACTACCATTAAAGTGTAGCAAATCAAATGGGCGTTATTAATAACGCGGCTTTTTTGATCGGCTTGGATTATAGAACGCTTGTAGGAATAAAAATAAGAAATAGCGGAGTCGGCAACAAAAAGCATAAATATAAGATAGATTCCGCCGAAATTTTCAAAAGTTATAGTGGTTTTAACAATAAAGGGTAATAGCGGCATTATCACCACGCCGATTACCATTACTAATATTCCTATGGCCGTATAACATTTTTTGTAATAGGCAAGCAATGTTTTAATCTGCTCGTGGTCATCATCAGCCAAAGGCTTATAAAGGTTTGAAACTATTGCAGGACCTACACCCAGTTCCATAATAGCCAGACAAGAAATAATATTGTTAAATAAACCTACAATTCCTAAATATTCTGCACCCAAGGTTTTTACAAAAACAGTCTGAATTGCAAAACCTAAAAACATTACTAAAAGATTGGATATTATTGCAGAAATTGAATTTTTTATAGAGTTTTCAGTTCTCATTTTTCTTCCTTCAGTATTTTTATGTTAAAGTAGTTTGCATATTTATGAACAAATAAGGCGGTCAAAATCGCTTACAGTATCAAGATTTTCAAAATACTGCTTACGTGCATTGCTTTTTTGCTTTAATTCTTCTAACGTTTCGCGGTTTGTTATAACCGATTCAATCGCATTTGCAATGCTCAAAGGGTCACCGTTTATAAGCATTCCGTATTTTCCGTTTTCGAGGATTTCTTTAGGACCGTCGGTAGAGGTGCTGATTATCGGCAAACCTAATACAATGGCTTCTGCAACGGCTAAACTAAAGCCCTCTATTTCGGAAGTGGAAATAAACAAATCGGCCTGTTTTAAATAGTTGTATGGATTGGACTTAAAACCAAGTAATTTTACCGAATCGGTGAGTCCGTTTTCCAGAATGAATTTTTCAAAATTCTTTCTTTCGCTGCCTTCGCCTAAAATCCAGAGTTTTGTGTTTGGGTGGGATTTATTTAAATGACAGAAAGCATCAAGCAACTTGTCATAACCCTTAACCTTTTCAAGTCTTCCTATAGTTACTATTAAAAAACTGTCATCGCTTTTTACCGCATCGCATTCTTCTTGAGAGCGGTCTATAATACCTGATATATTTATTGGATTATAAATCGTTTCGGTTTTAAAGTTTAAATTAGTTTTCTCATTAAAGGAATCGCGAAGATTTTGCGACACACATATAATCTTATCAAACCTGTCATATCCCTTAACAAATGCCTTATGGCTGCAAAACATCTGGTGGTTATCTGGGTTACTGAACATATTGGTATGAATCCAGGCAATTTTTAAAGAATTACTGCTTGAGCCACTTAAAATTTTGGTAGAAAGTAACTCGTGAAACGCAATTTCGGCGTCATAACTTTCACTAATGGTTAGTTGATAGAGTAGTTTTGCGGGCAGTAATTTTACTAAACGGTAAAATACGCGCTTATTAAAGAAATTGGGTCTTTTAATAATGCTTGAATACTTAATCCGTTTATCTAAATCGTTTATATATTTACCTACATTATAAACTGTCTTAACGTGAATATCATACTTTTCATAGTTAAGTTTATCGGTTAAATCTATTAAAGCCTTTTCTGTACCGCCTGTTTCAAGGCTGTCCACCGCTATGAGTAACTTTTTCTTTTCTTTTTCTTCGGGACGCATATCGATTAAACTGTTGACCATTGATATTGCATTCCAGAATATAGGAACTAAGAATATAAGGCAGAAATAAAGAATTACCGAGTCAAATAAATTAATAACTAGTAAACTTGCTATAATTGCGGCATTTATACCGACCAACTTAAAGGCAAGGATATCGTTTTTATTAAATGATTTAAAGGTAAAGAAGTATTTAAGAATTTTAATAATTGTTATTATTAAATAAATAATGAAAATGGCAAAAGCAAAAACACCGTGAGCAACAAACACTTGAATATAAATGTTATGCATATTTTCGGAAAGTTTAGGGGTGCTTGTAACTGTTGTTTCGCTTAAATAGTTGTTAACGTGGGTGTTAATGTTCTTGGTGCCAACGCCAAAAAACGGATTATCCATTATAACTTTAGCGGCACCTTTCCAAATTTCAAATCTGCCGTTAGAATAGTCATCAGTCAAGAACTCTCTGTCGGTAGAAACATTAGGCTGCTTATTAGAAGAATTGCCAGATGTGCCATCGGGTTCTGAGGAATCACTGCTTGAATTGTTTGATGAATTCAAATTATCCTTATGATATTCATCAAGGAAATTCATATCAATACTTTTGAACGGGATTGCGCAGTAAACCATACCTTCTTTTACAACCAGTGTTGATAAAAGGATACCGCAGATAATTACCGCCACTTTTAAAACAGAGGTTATTTTGTTTTTCCAAAGTGCTTGCCAGATGCTTTGACCTGATTTGCGGATTTTTATAACAGCAAACCAAATGGCAAATACTATAGCCGAAGCATAGGTTCCAAGCGAGGTTGAACGCGAGTTTGATAAAACGCAACAAATGAATTCCAACACTATATTTACATAAAGGAAAATTCTTACTCCCTTTTTGCCTGAATAGTGTTTATTCATAATAATAAGGGCGACACTAAGCCAAATTGACATAAGGGCAAATTGTGCCAATGTGTTAGGATTGCCTTGTATGCCCCAAAGTCTGCCCTCAAATACGCCAAATACGTATTGCTGAAAACCGATTGCATAGGAGTACTTAAAATTGAACAGGAAAATAAGTATAGAAGTTACAGCGCAAACAAAGGTAAGCGACACCGCTATCAAGGAAAATATTTTAAATTCTTTAGCCTTCTCGTCTATATTTTTATTACTGTTAAACGGGAGCATCATTATAGCAGAAATAAAAATATAAATTGCCGAGATAACGTTTTGTACTAAATTGCTTTGGTAATTGACAAGACAACTTACAAAGGCAAGCCCTAAAAAGACAATCATCAAATAGTCAGACTTTTTGAAAGTAAAGTTTTTATTCCAGAAAAAGTTATAAATAAAAGTAACCATACCCCAAAGAATAAAAAGTTTGAAAACTTGTACCATTATTGGATTTGTAAAAGGAATACAGTAGAAAAAACTGGCCATTAAAAATATAGATTTAAAAACGCTTATATCAAAAAATACAGAAAATATTTTTTTAATAATATTCAAAGAAATCTCCTCATTTCAAATTTGCTCTTTTAAGTTTTGTTCGGTGTAAGAAACTGTAAAGCCAAGTGGGAATAAGACCCAAAATAAAGGGTTTTAAAATGTAGAAATAATACTTTTTAGAAACGCCTATTTCTTTGAAACCCCAATATTTTAGTTTGGTTTCATTTATTCTGTTTTGGAAATTTCTTCGTTTTACAGCATTACGGTCATCTCGCATTTTGTAAAGAGGTTCTTCAATATTGTAGCCTATATAACCTTTGGCATAAACTTTGAACCATAAATGATAGTCTTCAACTCTGAGCAGATGGTCTGCAACGGTGTAACCGCCGACCTCGTCCATTACCTTTTTTCTGATAATTACGGGTGCGTGGCAGAATGGGGAACCGTGTCTGAAATCGTTGGCGGTTGGTATTTCAGGATGTTTTATAGTACCGAAATCACCGTTTTCGTCAAAACTAATCATACTTGAAGTTGCCAAAGCAAATTTTTCATTCTTTAAAATTTCCATTTCCTTTTCGAAACGGTCAGGCAAAGAAATGTCATCCCCGTCCTGACGGGCGATAAAATCATCTTCGCAAAACTCCAAACACTTATTAAGTGTGAAATTAAGACCCATATTTTTTTCGTTTTTAAGAATTAAAAATTTGTCAGGATATTGTTTTTTATATTTTTCTAAAATTTCATAGGTGTTGTCTTTAGAGCAATCGTCACAAATGATAAAATACCAATTTGTATAGGTCTGATTAAGTATTGAGTCAATGCTCTCCTCTAAAGTGTCAGCACAGTTATAAACACCCATAATAATATCAATCTTTGGATTCATTTGATACCGCCTTGTTATTTTAAATAAATTTTTATTATTTCGTCTAAAACGTTATCCAATAAATATTTTTGAATAATTTCGCTGTCATATTCTTTAATTGTCTGCTTTTCTGAGGCGGTCATATTGTAAACAGTTAAAATTTTATCGCAAAAACCTTTGCTGTCATCTGTGTCTACAATAAAGCCGTTTTTTTCGGTGTCAATCAAATCACTGTTACCGCGGCAGGCGGTGGCAACAACGGGAAGACCTACGAATATTGCTTCCATAACATTAACGGGTAACCCCTCTTGATAAGAAGAAGTAACCGCTAAGTCGGATGATTTAATAAGTTGCGGAATATCACGTCTGAACCCTAAAAAATGAATTTGGTTGCTAAGGTTTAACCTGTCCGCAAGATTTTGGCAAAAACCGTTCATGGAATCTTTTCCGGGTAGCAAAAGATGGAAATTACTGTTTTCTTTAAGCAGAGTTGCTACAGAATTAATTAACCATTCCTGACGTTTTCGCGGCAATAGTTCGGCAGGGTAAATCATAACAAAATCATCCGCTGAAAGACCTAAACTTTTGCGCAATTCCAATTTGTCATTTTCATTAAACTCAAATTCGAATTTTTTTGTGTCAAGCCCAACACCTGCTACATAGGAAACATCGGTCTTGAATTTGGCTTTGGCAACCTCGTAATCTTCGCGGTTTATAGTAATAATTTCATCGGTAAACTTTGCGAGATATTTTTCCGCATTGTAAAACAAAAGGTATTTGAGTTTAGGCGCGCCTTTGTAAAAATGAAAACCGTGCGCCATATAAACAACCCGTGTTTTACTGGAACAGCATTTTTTGGTTGCAAGTCTTGTAATAGCACCGCCGAATGGAGTGTGGCAACTGATTATATCATATTGTTCATTTTTCAAAAGATCAACCATCTGTTTATAAGAGCGGATGTTTTGGGAGAGATTAAACCCTCTTGCAAAATCAACATCAAATATTTTATCGCAATAGGGTATTTCTACGCCTTCGCGTTTGGCGGCAATATGCACTTCATAACCTTGGTCCTTAAACCATTTGAGTTGGGGTATTAAAAACTTGGTAAAAAAAGAATCCAAGTTTGCAGTAAACAAAATTCGTTTATTCATAACGTCTCCTTATCTATTTTGCGGTGTGCAAAAAACACACTAAAGGATTTATTTAATAGGTAACTAAAATTAGGGTTATATAATTATATATAACTTTCTAATATTATAACTTATTATTCGTTCAAATGCAATAGGAAAAATGCTTTGAGGCGGTTTGTGAAACAATTTTTACCTTTATTTCGAAAAAAGTTGACTTTTGTAAATTTTATGATATAATTAATTGGTTCATAAAAAATGAAAAGAGGAAATTTTGTGAACAAAAGAGACGGCGATATTCTTTTAGCACTTTCAGATTTCGGTTATTCGGGACAGCGTGAATTAGCCTTGGTTTGCGGTTGTTCTTTAGGAGCGGTAAATGCTTCGGTTAACAATCTTATAAAAGATGGTTTTCTAAGTTCTGATTTTCGCATAACCCCGAAAGGCAAAAGTGTGATAAGAAATTCTTCTCCTAAAAGGGCGGTTATACTAGCCGCGGGTGTAGGGGTTTCTACACTTCCTAATAATGAAAAAATTTCAAAAGCGCTCTTAACCGTTAACGGTCAAAGACTTATTGACAGACTTATAACCCAACTGAATGCGGTTGGCATTTTTGAAATTTATGTTGTTGTAGGTTTTGGGAAAGAAAGTTTTGAATATTTGATTGACAGTTACGGGGTTCGGTTAATAGTTAACCCCCAGTATTCTAAAAAGAATAATCTTCATTCTTTGGCGCTTGGCTTAGAATATCTTGATAACTGCTATATTCTTCCTTGTGATTTGTGGTGCAGGGAAAACCCTTTCAGAAAAAAAGAACTTTATTCTTGGTATATGGTGTCAGAAGAAAAGAGTATAGAGAGTTCGGTAAGGATTAATCTTAAACAGGAATTGGCGGTAGTGCCACCTTTAGAGTACGGCAACGCTATGATAGGAATTAGTTATCTGCTCAAAAGTGACGCCGAAAAAATCCGTGAAAGATTGCGTTTTATGGACTGTGACCGCAGGTATGAGGGCGCTTTCTGGGAAGAAACTCTTTATGAGGACGGTAAGTTTTTAGTAAACGCGAGAAAGGTTTCAAAAAACACGGTTGTAGAGATTAATGATTTTGAGGACCTTTTGCTGATTGATAGTAAATTGGTAATACCCACCGTAGAAATTGCCTCGGCTTTAGGGGTGGGTGAAACTGAAATCACCGATATAACCCCCTTAAAACGCGGTCTTGTAAATAGGTCATATTCCTTCACTTGTAAAGGTGAAAGGTATTTCGTGAGAATTCCTTTGGAAAAGGACAGCGAACTGCTTGATTACAAGCGCGAAGCCGAAATATATGATAAAATCCGTAATTTTTCTATTTCGGATGAGGTTATTTATTTAAACGGTTCTTCGGGACTTAAAATTTCAAGATATATTGATAATTTCAGACTTTGCGATCCGAATAATAAGACCGATGTTGCGATTTGCATGAAAAAACTTCGCGAAATTCATGAGTTAGAACTGGTTTCGGATTATGAATTTGATTTGTTTGGCGCTATTGAGCAAATTGAAAAAATATCCGAGGGAGAAAAATCGGTTTATTCCGATTATGAAGAAACCCGAAAAAATGTGTTTTCTTTAAAAAGTTTTGTCGAATCTTTGCCTAAACGTTCGGTTCTTAGCCATCTTGACGCAGTTTGGGAAAATTTTATGATGTTTGAGGACGGTATAAGGCTGATAGATTGGGAGTATTCTGCTACAGTTGATCCTGATATGGATATAGCAATGTTTGCGGTTTACGCTTTATATGAAAAGGAACAAATAGATTTTTTGATAGATTCTTATTGTGAGGACACTTGTTCTAATAGTACAAGAGCCAAAATTTACTGCTACATAGCCGCTTGCGGTCTGCTTTGGAGTAATTGGTGCGAAAGAAGAATAAGAAAAGGTGTCGAATTCGGCGAATATTCATTAAGACAGTACAGATACGCGAAAGACTATTTTAAAATAGCAAGGAATTACATAGAAAAGGAGAACTTAAATGCATATTGTAGACAATGCGGTGATTATGGCAGCAGGTACTTCCAGTAGATTTGCACCGCTTTCTTACGAGAATCCAAAGGCGCTTATTACAGTTAAGGGCGAAGTTTTAATAGAACGTCAGATACGGCAGTTAAAAGAAGCCGGAATTAACGAGATTTATATAGTTACAGGCTACAAAAATGAGATGTTTGCATATCTTAAAGAGAAGTTCGGGGTACATATAGTTCATAATCCTGACTATTTAACAAGAAACAATAACGCAAGCATTTATGCGGTTAAGGATATACTTAAAAATACCTATATCTGCTCTGCCGATAACTATTTTTCCGAAAATCCCTTTGAATCAAAGGTGCAGGACTGCTATTATGCGGCAGTTTATGCAAACGGACCTACAAAAGAATGGTGTATGGAATGTGATGAGTCGGGCACTATAACTGATGTTCAGATTGGCGGTGAAAACGCTTGGTATATGCTGGGGCATACTTTTTGGGATGAAACTTTCAGTAAAAAGTTTGTAGAAATACTGGAGGCTGAATATAATCTTCCAAAAACTGCCGATCTTTTGTGGGAAAGTATTTATATAGACCATATCGATGAACTTAAAATGAAAATTCGCAAGTATCCCGATGATTTGGTTTTTGAATTTGATACATTGGACGAATTAAGAGAATTTGATACCGAATATGTAAAGGATACGAAATCGGAAATTTTAAAGGGTATAGCCGCAGAACTCGGTTGCGGGGAAGAGGATATTGTAGAGGTTACTGCCTATAAGGATAAAACCAACGAAGCGGCAGGTTTTACCTTTAAGTGCAAGGATGACAGTTATATTTATTCATATAGCGATAAAAAATTAAGGAGGAAATAAATTGGCAAAGGAAATTATTAAAGAAGATGTACCAAAGGTTAAAGAACTGATTTTAAAGGTACTTGGAACTGATGAATACAGCGATTTATCGCGTATGGGAGGTCTTACCAACCACACCTATAAGGTTACACTTAAAGACGGTAAGGAATATGTTGTAAGAATTCCGGGCGACGGCACAGAAGAACTTATTGTCCGCAGTGACGAAATGACAAGCACAAAGTTGGCTTGCGATTTAGGTGTTGACGCTAAGATGCTATATTTCGGGGAGGACGGTTCAAAGGTTACGGAGTTTATATCCAACGCGATTACAATGTCTGCGGATACTTTGTGCGAACCCCGCCATATTGAGCAGGTGGCTGAAATTTTCCGCAAAATGCATAACAGCGGTGCGGATACTAAGGTGCCTTTTGAGGTTTTCGAAATGGCAGAAGGTTACGAAAAAATCATTTTCGATAAAAATGTGCCTATGTATGACGATTATGACGAAATCAAGGCAGAAGTTATGCGAATAAAGCAGGTTACTGACAGTACCGTTGATGTTAAGAAAGTTCCTTGTCACAACGACCCTCTTTGTGAAAACTGGGTAGAGGGTGACGGCAGAATGTACTTAATAGACTGGGAATACGCAGGTATGAATGACGGTATGTGGGATTTGGCGGACGTGTCTATTGAAGCCGGTTTTGATGCTGTATCAGATAACTTACTTTTAAAGGCATATCTTGGAAAAGAGCCCGATGTTAATGATGAAAAGCATTTTCTTGCAAGTAAATGTTATGTGGATTATCTTTGGACATTATGGGCAAAAGCGAGAGTTCCTTATGACGGTCAACCTATGGAAGACTGGGCTACAGAAAGATATACAAGACTTAAGTCTTTTATTAAGGCTTATAATGAAATTTAAGGAGGAAATTTTAAATGTTTGCTGGTATTATTGCAGGTGTTACTTGGGCGATTGCTACAGTAGTTTTAGGTATTGCACTTAGTATGAGTTCTTTTTGTACAACCGAACAGGCTATTTTCTTAGCCCCGTTTGTAAGTACCTTTTTGCACGATGCATGCTCTGCCATTTGTGCTACAATTTATAACGCGGTAAAGGGTAATCTTAAAAATGTTTGGAAAGCCTTTATGACAAAGAGCGGTAAATGGGTTATTATTGCCGCGGTTATCGGCGGTCCTATCGGTATGACAGGTTATGTTATGGCGGTTAATTATATGGGCGCTTCTATCGGTGCGGTTGCGAGTGCTATTTTCCCCGCAATCGGTACAATACTCGCTTATTTCTTCTTGAAAGAAAAGATGAAGTGGTATCAGTGGCTGTTCTTAATCGCAACCTTACTCGGTGTTTACGGTCTTAGTTATTCACCCGATTTGCAGATTGAAAACTTCTGGCTTGGTATTTTGGGCGCTGCTATGTGCGCGTTTGGTTGGGGTATTGAAGCGGTTATACTTGCTAAATCCCTTACCGACCCTGAGGTTACCGATGAATATGCGCTTCAGTTAAGACAGACAACTTCCGCTATAGTTTACGGTGCTATTATTCTTCCCGTACTCAGCGGTTGGGACTTTACTGCAAGCCTTTTCAAGTTCGACGATGCATGGCTCTTACCCACAATTGCTATTGCAGGTCTTTTTGCTACAATTTCTTATCTTTTCTATTACAAGGCTATCGCGCAAATCGGCGCATCAAAGGCTATGGCTCTTAACGTAACATATTGCGCTTGGGCAATCTTATTTACAGTAATTATTTTGGGTGATACATCAGTTTTAACACCTTCAACAATTATTTGCGCTGTTGTAGTACTTGTTTGCGGAATTTTCGCTGCGGCTGATTTTAAGGAAATTCTCAAAAAGAACAAGTAATAATATTTTAATCCATTTGGGATTTAACAAAGGGACACTAAGTTAAAGTGTCCCTTTGTTTTTGGAAGTAAAAACAGATTTCAGTAAACCTTGATTTTTAGGAATAAATATGGTATTATAAAATGTAAAAATTTTTTCGTTACTTTTGCAAAATGTTTAGGGGAGAACCGTTATGAAATTGTATATTGATCCCGGAACGGGAAGTATGTTATTTACAATTCTTATAGGTGTTATAGGTGCAAGTATCTATTCTATAAGAATGCTTTTTATTAAATTGCGTTTTAAATTAAGTGGCGGCAAAGTTGAGGCTAATACCAAAAAAATTCCGTTTGTTATTTTTTCGGATAATAAGCGTTATTGGTCGGTTTTTGAACCTGTTTGCCGCGAAATGAATAACCGCGGTAAAGAGATTGTTTACCTTACTATGTCGGAGGATGATCCTGCGCTTAATTGCCCTTACGAAAATGTTAAGGCGGAATATTTAGGTTCTGAAAACAAGGCTTTTACCCGTCTTAACTTCTTAAATGCATCTATAGTGCTTTCTACTACACCGGGTCTTAATGTTTATCAGTGGAAACGCTCAAAAGAGGTTGACTATTATGTTCATATACCTCACGCCGCAAGTGAAATAATACTTTACAGAATGTTTGGTATTGATTATTACGATGCAATTCTGCTTTCGGGCGAATATCAGGCAAACGATATCAGAAATCTTGAAAAACTTCGCAAATTGCCCCAAAAAGAACTTTACAAAATCGGTATTCCTTATATGGACGAAATGGCTTTAAGACTTGAAAAGCAAGGCCCGGCAGAAGAACATCCCAAAACTGTACTTTTAGCGCCGTCCTGGGGACAAAGTGCGATATTCAGCGTTTACGGCGGAAAAATTTTGGACGTGCTCTTAAAAACGGGTTATAAAATAATAGTTCGTCCGCATCCGCAGTCATTTGTTTCGGAAAAAGAAATTCTTGATAAATTAATGAAAGAATATCCCGATTCTGAGCAACTCGAATGGAATCGCGATAATGATAACTTTGAAGTTTTGAGCCGTTCGGATATTCTTATTTCTGACTTTTCGGGTGTTATTTTTGATTTTTCTTTGGTTTACGATAAACCTGTTATTTATACCGACCCTAAGTTTGATGTAAGTCTTTACGATGCTTGGTGGCTTGATACACCGCTTTGGACAATCACTGCGCTTCCGCGCCTTGGCAGAGAACTTACCGCAGAAAATATGGGTGATTTGAAGACCCTTATTGATTCGTGTTTAAATGACCCGAGTTACGCCGAAGGACGCGGCTCAGTAAGGTCAGAAACCTGGGAACATAAAGGTGACGGCGCCGTAAGGACTGCCGACTATTTAATAAGAAAATATGAGGAATTGACATCTACGGAAGAGGTTAAATAAAAATGTCTTTTTTAACTATTTTAGAAACATTGTTAATCGGACCTTTAAAATTGGTTTTTGAAATCATTTTTGAATTCGCTAACCGTTTTATCGGACATCCGGGACTTGCAATAATAATTTTAAGTTTAATAATGAATATTTTGGTGCTTCCTCTTTACAGGCGAGCGGACGCTATGCAGGAACAAAGCCGAGATATTGAGGCTAAACTTGAAAAGGGAGTAAGCCATATAAAGAAAACCTTTTCGGGTGACGAGCGAATGATGATTCTGCAAACATATTATAAGCAGAATAATTACAAGCCGACCGATGCTTTAAACGGCTCAGTATCATTGCTTTTGGAAATTCCGTTTTTTATGGCGGCATATCAGTTTTTGTCCAATCTTTCTGTTTTGGACGGCGTTTCCTTAGGTCCTATTAAGGATTTAGGCTCGCCTGACGGTCTTATTGTAATTGGCGGATTGGCAATAAATTTACTGCCAATTTTAATGACACTGATTAATGTTATTTCTAGCGCACTTTATTTAAAGGGATTTCCGCTTAAAACCAAAATCCAACTTTATGCTATGGCGCTGTTTTTCTTGGTGTTCCTTTACACTTCGCCCTCGTGCTTAGTTTTCTATTGGACACTAAACAACCTGTTCTCACTTGTGAAAACTATTTTTTACAAACTTAAAAATCCGCAAAAAGTGCTTAAAATTTTAACTGCGGTTATAGGTTTAGGATTTTTAGTTTTAGGTTTTGTTTACGATACCGAATCTTTAAAAAGAAGAGTTTTCCTTTTTGCAGTAGCAATTATTCTGTGGCTCCCCACAATTTTACCTCTTATCAAAGCAAAGGTTCCCGCTAAGGTACAAGCAACCGAAGTTACACCTAACCGCAAGGTATTTATTTTAGGTTCGCTATTCCTTACTGTTTTAGTAGGTTTGTTAATTCCCTCAACCTTTATTGCGGCGTCCCCTCAGGAATATGTTGATATTACCCATTTCCATAACCCACTTTGGTATATAGTAAGTGCCGCTTGCTTATCGGCAGGTACATTCTTAGTTTGGTTAAGGGTATTTTATTGGTTGGCAAGTCCTAACGGTAAGGTTATTTTCGAAAAAATAGTGTCTGTAGCAAGTGTTGTTATGCTTGTGAACTATATGTTCTTTGGAACTAACCTTGGTATTATTACCTCAACTTTGCAGTATGAAAACGGTATGTCGTTTACTGCATTACAGCAGATAATCAATCTGGCGGTTATTGCAGTTATCGCGTTTGTGGTTTACATCTGCGCTAAAAAGTGGAAAAAGGTTATTGCAATGGTTTTAATTACTGCTGTTGTGGCTTTAGGCGGTATGTCAGTAGTTAACCTTGTAACAATTAATTCATCTGTTTCGGAACTTTCTTCCCAACAAGCCGCTCATGAACAGGGAATACCAAAGTTTAATCTAAGCAAAAACGGTAAAAACGTTGTTGTTTTAATGCTTGATCGTGCTATGGGTCAGTATGTTCCGTATATTATGAACGAAAAGAATGAACTTAAAGATAAGTTTTCGGGTTTCACTTACTATGCGAATACAGTTTCTTACGGCGGCTTTACAAACCTTGCAACCCCTGCATTATTCGGCGGATATGAATATACCCCTGTTGAATTAAACAAGCGCGATAAAGAACCCCTTGTTAATAAACATAATGAATCGCTTAAAGTTTTGCCGAAAATGTTTGGTGAAAATAATTTTGAAGTTACCGTTTGTGACCCGCCTTATGCTAATTATCAGTGGATTTCCGACGTATCTATATTTGACGATATGCCAAATGTAAAAGCCTATGTAACAAAGGGTAAATTCGGTGATATTGAGCAGAAAGAAAAGGTTATTGCTAATAATCACCGCAACTTCTTCTGCTTTAGCATTATGAAGTCAATGCCGCTGATTTTGCAACCCACGATTTATAATGACGGTATTTATAATCAGATTGAAAGCGATTCCGAAACACCTGTATATTCTACTCAAACAACTACGAGTGCTTCGGTAGCAACAGGTTTGTATGCTAATTTTATGGAATCGTACAATGCGATTGCAAGTATGTCTGATATGACAGAAGTTACCGAAGATGATGCTAATACATTTTTGGTAATGACCAATGATACCACCCACGAACCTATGCTTTTAAAGGAACCCGAATATATCCCTGCGCAAAATGTAGATAATACCGAGTTCGATGCGGCAAATACCGAAAGATTTAATCTTGACGGTAAGGTTTTGGAGGTTGCGGATGCTATCCAGATGAGCCATTATCAAACCAATATGGCAACATTTATACAACTTGGCAAGTGGTTTGATTATATGCGCGAAAATGATGTATATGATAACACACGAATCATCATTGTTTCTGACCACGGCAGATGGCTTTCTCAACTTGATGATTTAATTGCCGATGACGGAAGTGACGTTTTCAAGGATTTGGAACTTTATTATCCGTTGCTTATGGTAAAGGATTTTGAAAGCGAAGGTTTTGAAACTTCGGAAGAGTTTATGACTAATGCCGATGTTCCTACATTAGCAGTTAAGGATCTTATTAAAAATCCGACTAACCCCTTTACAGGTAAAGCGATCAGCAATAAAGAAAAAACTGCTCACGATCAGATGATCATTGTTTGTGACGATGCTAAAACCGATATCAATAACGGTAATGCTTTCTTGCCTGCACGTTGGGCAAGCGTAAAAGAAGATATGCGCAAGAAAGAAAA
>JAZQHI010000097.1:0-30931 GCA_045540535.1 Acutalibacteraceae bacterium
AACTGCTTTAGTAGGGCAAAATGAGGTTACTTCTAACACAGTAACCAATCATACCTACGAAGTGATTGACAGTAAGGATGTTGTTCTTGAAAGCAAGCCTGAAATCAGTATTGACGGTAAACAGGTTAATGTTGGAGATATTCTGGAATACAGAATTTCCTATACAAATGTAACCGAAGAAAAGGTTGATATAACTATTACCGATACTATCCCCGCTAATACCGAGTTTGTAAGTGCGGAAAATGCTACCGTTAAAGACAATGTAGTAACCTGGAATATTAACGACATTGAACCTAAGAATGAAGTTGTTGTTGTATTAAAAGTTAAGGTAGAAGCCCCAGGCGGTCTTATTAAGAATCAGGCTCAGATTTATGACGGCACTAACTTGCTTACAAACACCGTTACAAATGCAGTACCTGAAAAGACAGTTGATAAGTCACAGGTTTCTATCGGTGAAGAACTAAACTTCACGATTAAGTATGTTAATGCTACAGGCGCTGTCGCAGATGTAGTTATAACCGACAAACTAAGCGATAGTCTTACTTTAGTTGAGGGTACAGCAGGAAACGGCGTTTATAAGGATGGCGTGATTACCTGGACTGTAAAAGATGTTCCCGCAGGCGAAACTGTAATTGTAGGCTTTAAGGCGAAAGTGAACAACAATACTAAAGAAGGTACAATTGCTAACGAAGCGGTAATAACCCAGAACGAAACCGATGTAATAACTACCAATAAGACCGAAACTAAGGTTTTAAAACCCGAAATCAGTTTTGTTAAAACACAGAGTGTTGGCAACGGTGAGGCAACAAGCAATAATATTGCTGTTCGTGAAGGTGATACTATAACATACAATATTACCATTACCAATAACGGTGATGGCGATGCATTCGGTATTACAGTAAGCGATAAATTCCCTGAAGGATTAATTTACGTTGCAGATTCTGCAAATAACGGCGGTATTTACGAAAACGGCACTGTTACTTGGAAACTTGATACACTGAAATCCAAGGAAAGCGTAACGTTTACATTTAAGGTAACAGTACCAAGTGTTACAAGTGATACCGATTGGGCTAATATAGCAGTCCTTGTTTACGATAATAACCCTGATGAAAATAAGGTTATTGAAACTAACAAGGTTACAATTACTGAGGAATATGACGAGCCGACTCCTTATGTTCCCGAAAGCCCCAAAACAGGTGACAACAGTAACGTTCTTCTTTGCTTCGTTATTATGTTGTTGGCAGGTAGCGGTTTAGTTACTGTTACAATTGCAAAAAAGAAAAGCCGTAAGTAATTTTTGGCTTTAAAGTTAATTAAAAATCTCGCAGTAGAAATACTGCGAGATTTTTTTGTAAAAAGGCTTGACAAATTGGTCTACAAGTGGTAGACTAAACGTGGTCTACAGAGAGTAGACCGAAATAGGAGGGATAATATGAACGATTATCAGTTAGGTGTTGTAGAATCACGTTTTGCAGATATAATCTGGCAAAACGAACCGATAACTTCGGGTGAACTTACGAAATTAAGTGAAGAAAATTTGGGTTGGAAAAAAAGCACTACATACACAGTTCTTAAAAGACTTTGTGATAAAGGGATTTTTAAAAACAGTGACGGTAAGGTAACATCTCTCATATCTAAAGAGGAATTTTATTCCTTAAAAAGCGAAAAGTTTGTTGAGGAAACCTTTAAAGGCTCTCTGCCTGCTTTTCTTGCCGCCTTTACAGCGCGGAAAAATCTTACTAAGAGTGAGGTTGAAGCCTTGCGAAAAATGATAGACGAATACGGGGAGGGGTAGAGTAATGAATGATTTTATTTTAAACCTTTTCAATATAAGCATTAATGCTACTTGGCTTGTTTTAGCGGTATTACTGCTTAGAATTATCCTTAAAAAAGCCCCTAAATATATAAGTTGTATTCTTTGGGGATTGGTTGGGGTAAGGCTTATTTTCCCGTTTTCTATTGAAAGCGTTTTCAGTCTTTTGCCAAGCGGTGAAACGGTACCTCCAGAAATTATATACTCAAATAACCCCGAAATTCATACGGGAATAGATTTTCTAAATTCAACCGTAAACCCGATAATATCGGATAGTTTTAATCCAACTGCCAACTACAGCGCTAATCCTATGCAAGTGGCAGTAGGTATTTTTTCGGTTGTGTGGGCTGTTGGCGTTGCGGCAATGCTTTTGTACTTAGGGATAAGTTTTTTAAGAATTAAAATAAAAGTACGCGAGGCAACAGTTTTAGAAAAAAATATATTCATTTGCGATAATATTGGTACGCCGTTTATATTAGGTGTAGTAAAGCCTAAAATATATTTGCCGTCTGATATATCAGATAGCGATTACGATTACGTTATTGCTCACGAAAAGGCCCATATAAAACGGCTTGATTATTTATGGAAACCGTTAGGTTTTTTACTGCTAACAGTTTATTGGTTTAATCCGTTATTGTGGTTGGCGTACGTACTTTTGTGCAGAGATATTGAGTTTGCGTGTGACGAAAAGGTAATAAATTCGTTAGGTTCGCAAATAAAAAAACCTTATTCCGAAGCGCTTATTAATTGCAGTCTGCCAAGGCGAATGATATCTGCTTGCCCCTTAGCATTTGGAGAAACAGGAGTTAAGGGCAGAATAAAATCGGTTCTGAGTTACAAAAAGCCTGCTTTTTGGATAATTTGTATTGCCGTGGTTGCTACTGTAATAACTGCAGTTTGTTTCCTTACTAACCCTAAGGATGACAGCAATAAAAATCTTGGCATAACCCAAACTGCAAGCGGCAGTGAGCATAGCGATGTTGAGTTAGAAATTTTAGAGGGCAGAACCGATTATATTACAGTGCTTTGGAAAAATAATTCCGATAAATACGTTTGGTGCGGTGACGAGTTTAAAATATTCAAAGGTAATACGCAAATAAAACCGCCAAGTAATTATGGCTGGGATGCAATTTTAAACGGAATACAGCCAAACACCAGTATTGAAGAAGGGTATAATATAGGTGATTTCGGTCCTTTTGAAAGCGGAAATTACCGTTTGGAAAAAGAATTCTATTTTCAAAATGAACCCGACCGCAAATACAAGGCTTATGTTGAGTTTAAAATAGACAGCCGCTATTCTTTTGCGGGGAAAAATTATCCGATTGGTGTTAAAATTTTCGATAACGGAAGTTTTTCTTCTATTTTTTATGAGGGTTACAATATTCCGCAGTTCAGTATTTCCGAAGACCTTAAACTTTTAACTAATGAACATCCTGCAAATAAAGTTTCAAGTGCTTGGTACGAAATCGGGGAATTAGAGGAATTTAAACTTAAAAAGTCTAATTTTGATGATATTGCTAATGTAGATATTTGGAATGACGGATATTCGGCAGAAATCTTAAGAGAAAATAATCTTAACTCATTTAAGGTAGAAAACAAGGCGGATAACAATTTTTACTATTTATTAGAACAAAAGAACGGTGAAATTTATATTGCAAAAGGTATTTTAGAGTCCGACGTTATACGTATACGCTGGGTATTTAAAATGGAAGTTTTAGACCCGTCACTTTCTATTATTGAGGGTGCGCAAATTTACACCTATAACGAGTCCCCCGAACCTATAACCGCGCCAACATTAACCCTTGATTACCAAAATCGAAAATTCCATTTTACTTGGTCGCTTTTCAGCAGTTATTTGGCAATGGGTAATTTTGAAACCGAGGGCGACAGTATAATCTGCTCTACAAATGACGGACTTTATAAATATGTATTTGATTCTACTGATAGCGGTTGGCGTTTTAACGGCGAACGTTCTTCACAAATTCCGTCCTATAAATATTCTGCTGATGCTGAAAAAGCGGAATGCCCAGTGCCCAACGGAGCAGAATTCACTTTGAAACCTGAAACTGATAAAAACCAGAACCCTTATTTTAACGCAACTGTTTTAAAAGTGAAAGAAAACAGCATTTTGGTAGAACCCGATAAAGAATCGGACGAGAGGAGAATATCCGACAAAATTTATGTTTCTACCAAGGTTATTTCGACCAATCCCGTACCGTCCCTTAAAAAAGGCGAGAGAGTAAGGGTGGTATATAACGGCGATGTTGCAGAAGTTTACCCCGCAACAATTAATAAGGTATTTGCTATTTATAAACTTGATAACAAAGACGAAGTTATATTTGAAAGTGGCGAAAACCAATCAGCAAATAAAGAAAATTTAAAATTGCTAGTTAAAAACTATGATTCTAAAGTCTGGGGAATATCTATTAGTCTACTTGATTACGATTTGAAGTCAGATAAGCCTTATTTTAATGTTGAATGGAAAAGTGACAGGGATGAGGAATTTGCTTATGGTGAACCGTTTGACATTTTAAAAAGGGTAGACGGTGAGTGGGTGAGTTGCGCTAAAGAAGATTTGTATTTTTACGCTATAGGCATAATTTTAAACCCCAAAAGTACAAGAACTAAAAAATACGATATTTCGGCATTTGATTTAACAAGTAGCGGAGAATACCGTTTTAAAACAGAATACGGGATTTGGTTTGATTTTGTAATTTCCGAGGGTGAAACGCAAAATATAACCGATAAAAAGATTAAAACGGCTTATCTTTTAAATCGCAAAAAATCTGAAGAAACTGCAATTTTAAAAACTTTCAGTCAAAAAGAAGCAGAGGAAATTGGCGAATTTTTAAATACCGCTAATTTAGAACAAAAGACCGAGGGCAATTGGGTAAAATTTAACCCTGCAAGCCCTAACGATTATTCGGTTGCAATAATTTTTGAGGACGAAACTGCAGTTCTAATTAATATCTTTTTTACCGAGAATAAAGGTCCCTTTTATATCTCGCTTTCAGAAATTATAAGTGAATTCAGTACCGAAATAAACTTTAAAGATTTAGAGTACACCCGTTATATAGCATCCGCTAAGTTTGGTGAATTTTTAAGTGAATTATTTTTATAAATGTGTTGATATATTTTTTGCCTAATGTTATAATCATTGCAAAGCCGATTTTATTGGCTTTGTAATGATTATATTTTTGCGGCGGTGGTATTTTGGAAAAGAATAAAATAAAGCGCGAAATATTAAGTTACATATTTATTATTCTTGGCAGTTTGCTTTATGCTTTAAGTACAGTACTTTTTATATTTCCAAAATCGTTACTGCTTGGGGGCACAAGCGGAATTTCAGTAATACTTAATTCTTTTGTTGATTTTTCACCCGGTATGATTTTAACAATTATTAACACATTACTGCTTGTTCTGGCTTTTGTTATTTTAGGTAGGGAAATAGCGGTTAAAACTTTAGTCGGTTCGGTGGCAACAACGCTTTCGGTAGCGATTGTAGAAAAGTTGATTGTTTTAGAAAAACCGCTTATCAATAATCCTTATATTTCTGCAGTTATAGGTGCGGCTATTATAGCGATTGCAAGCGGAATAATGTTTTATTGCAATTCCAGTTCTGGCGGAACCGATATTGTAGCCCTTATTGTCAGGAAATATTCCAGTATTGATATTGGCAAATCACTTTTGATTACAGACGTTTTAATTGTTATAATCGGCGGTTTGTTATCCGGAATTACGGTGTTTATAAGTTCTTTTTTAGGACTGCTTATCAAAACTTTCGGAATAGATTTTGTGATTTCTAAAATTAAAAAATGGCAGGTTAAATTATGATTTCAAATTTTCACACACATTCGGTTTTTTGTGACGGCGATAATACTTTAGAAGAAATTGCCACTTCGGCTATAGAAAAAGGTTTTACGTCTTTGGGTTTTTCGGGTCACGGATTTACCTCTTTTGACACAAGGTATTGTATGCTGAAAACCGAAGACTATATCAAAGAGATTATGGCTTTAAAGGAAAAATATAAAGATAAAATCGAAATTTACTTAGGTGTTGAAGAGGATGCTTTTAATCCTTTGAAAAGGGAAGATTTTGATTATATTATAGGTTCAAGCCATTATTTTAATGTTGACGGTAAGTATTATCCTATAGATTCTTCATACGAATATTTTAAGGAATGTATTAAGGTCTTTAAGGGGGATACTTTAAAACTTAGTGAAAATTATTATAGCAATTTCTGCGATTATATTTTAAAGCGCCGTCCCGATATAATCGGTCATTTCGATTTAATAACTAAGTTTGACGAAATGGATACATCGCTATTTTTGGAAGATAAGCGCTATAATGAAATAGCAGAAAAATATTTAAAAGTAGCCCTTAGCGCTGACTGTATTTTTGAAGTTAATACGGGTGCTATTTCGCGCGGTTACAGAAAGACGCCTTACCCTAATGAAAATTTGCTTTATATAATAAAAAAGGAAAACGGTAAATTAATTCTTTCTTCCGACAGTCACAATAAAGATACTTTGGATTTTGGGTTTAATGACGCAAAGTTGCTCTTAAAAGATATTGGATTTCAATATGTTTACACATTAAAGGGCGGTAATTTCGTAAAGGATTATATATAAGAAAAATGACAGGTTTTTATAACCTGTCATTTTTTATCTTAGTTAATTCTAAGTCCTTTTGGATAGTGGTTTTTGGCTATTCCTGAAACCACTTTTGCACCGCCGATTGCCACGCCGTCAACCATAACAACCGCCCAACCGTCAGGGCAGGGGGCGGGTATTTCTTCCCCGTGAAGATATTTTTTAATTTCTTCGCTATCGGGAGAAAGTTCAATTTTTCGCTTAAACTTTTCACCCAATGCCATAAAGAACTGGTGGTGGGGTTTAATATAGTTCTTTTTAAGTTCCCCGATAGTTACTCCCAAGGCAAAAACTGTGGCATTTTTCACCTCAAAATCGGGTGGGAAATATATAGGCGTGCCCTTATATTCGGACACATATAAAGGCTCAAAATCAGTTAAAACCGAATTTAGAAAATCGGTTACTACGGGGTTAGGGTTACTTTTTGTAATCGGTTTTTTAAAATCATTCATAGCAGAATTTTTATTATGAAGCACAGCCATAAACTGACCTTCGCCTTTTGATTTATGCGGATAAAATCTTCTTGCAAAAGAGATGTGGGGTGTATTGCAACCCTCAAATAGAATTCCGTCCGAGGTATTGTTTTTAACTGCGGGGTTTACCTCTACAATTTCAAATTCGGGGTGGTTGGTTAAAAAGCGGTCAACTGTCATTTCATTTTCCTCTAAAGAAAAGGTGCAGGTAGCGTAAACTATGTAACCGCCGTCTTTAAGGCAGAGAACCGCATTTTCAAGTATTTCCGCCTGCCTTTCGGCGCATTTTGCAACGTTTTCAAGACTCCATTCCAAAACGGCGACATCTTCTTTTCTGAACATACCCTCACCCGAACAAGGCGCATCTACCATTATCATATCAAAAGTTTTAGGGAAAACTTTTGCAAGGCGAGCCGTATCCATACAAGTAGTAACGGTGTTTTTAAAACCTAAACGCTCAATATTACCTGTTAAAATTTTACAGCGCGAGGGTATAATTTCGTTTGATACAAGTATTCCGTTTTTGCCTAACTTATTTTTAAGTTGACTGCTTTTGCCGCCTGGGGCGGAGCACATATCGAGTATCTTCCAATCGGCATCTATTTCAATACATTCAGCAGGTGCCATAGCGGCAGGCTCCTGAACATAAATCATACCTGCGTGGTGGTAGGGGTGATTTCCTACCTTTTCGTATTCAAGGTAAAAGCCGTTTTTTACATAAGGTATATTTTCTTTGCCAAAAATATTTATATTATTAAATTCTTCTAAAGAAATTTTATCGGTGTTAACCCTGAAAGCCTTTACGGGCGGTTCGTTTAAAGCATCTTCGTACTGAGAGTATTCGTCACCCAAGAGCAATTTCATTCGGTTTACATAATCTTTTGGTAAGTTAATCATATTATTTTATCCTAAGTTTATTTCACTGTGCAGCATACACATAGCGGTAGCGGTTATTGCGGCGGTTTCGGTTCTGAGAATTCGTTTGCCTAAAGAAATTATTTCGCCACCGTTTGCCTTTGCCGCTTCAATTTCTTTTTCGCTGAAACCGCCCTCTGCACCTATCATTATTCCAACATTCATATCAGGGCCAATTTTTGACAGTGCTTCTTTTGTGGCGGTCATACCTTTTTCGTTTTCATAAGGAACTAAAAGAATATCTAATTCGGCGGCTTTTTTTAACGCTTCTTTAAATGACATAACGTCATTAATTTTTGGTATTATATTGCGTTTGCTTTGCTTAGCGGCGCTTTCGGAAATGGCTTGCCAACGTGCAACCTTTTGCGCTTTTTTCTTTTCTTCAAGTTTAACAACGCAGTGTTCCATTTCGGTTGGTATTATTTCAAAAACACCTAGTTCAACACATTTTTGAATAATAAGTTCCATTTTATCGGCTTTAGGAAGACCTTGGAAAAGATATATATTAATTGGCAGGTTAGTGTCCTGATAATTTTTTTCAATTATTTTTGCGGTTACAGTATCATTTTCTATAGCCGAAATTTCGCACAAGTCGCTGTTTTTATTATGGCTTACAAGAAATCGGTCGCCAACCGTCATCCGCAACACGTTTTTTATATGATTATAATCGGTGCCCGATATTATATAACAGTTACCCACAAGGTTATTATCTTTACAAAAAAAGTTGAACATTTTTATCACCGGATTTATTATATCAAAAAAGCAAATGGTTTACAATAATTTATTAACATTAGGTGCATTGAATTTTCAAACTTTATATGTTACAATTAAAACGGAAAATATATAGAGGTGAAAATAATGGAAGAACAACATCCCTTAAAATTTTTAGGGAGTATGACGGACGATGTATTTGACCAAACACATCCGTATACAGAACTTATGATGCGTTATAACTGCGCTATGCTTGAAATTAAAACAAAACTTGATGTACTTAATAATCAGTTAAGTCTTGAAGATGATGCCAATCCATTTGAAGCAATACAATGCAGAATAAAAAGCCCTAAGAGTATAGTTGAAAAATTAAGGCGTAAAAATTTACCGCTAACGGTCGAAAGTATAGAAGAAAATCTTAATGATGTTGCAGGAATAAGGGTTATATGCTCTTTCCCTGATGATATTTATAAACTTGCAATCAGGCTTTGCACTCAAGACGATATTCGGCTTATAGAAAAGAAAGATTACATAAAAAATCCAAAACCTAACGGTTACAGAAGTTTGCATTTGATTTTGGAAATACCTATATTTTTGCTCAACGAAAAAAAGTTTATGAAGGTTGAAGTGCAGTTCCGCACTATCGCGATGGATTTTTGGGCAAGTCTTGAGCACAAGGTCAGATACAAAAAGGAAATTGCCGAGCAAAACGATGCCGAAATTTCGCGCGAACTTAAAGAATGTGCCGATGAAATCAGCGCACTTGATATAAGGATGCAGGATATAGGAAGAAAGATTAATTATTACCGCAAAAAATTAGAAAATTAAATATAAAAAAATGAAAAAGAGCCGTAAAAACGGCTCTTTTCCACTTTTAAGGGGTTTGAGGAGAGAATTTCTCTTTCGAGAAACTATACCAAAATGGGTGCGGCTCCCTTTTCGGTACAAATATATAATAATACAATATTTTTTCTTTTCTATTTATTTTTTGTGAACGATTTTTTAATTTTTTAAATGTGTATATAGTTTTTTGTTTTGTCAATAATAAATTTAAGAAAGGAATGATGGTTTTTGAAATATACAGAAAAATATTCCGCGCACCCAAAAAAATTGGGCACGGGATTTTATGTTTTAATAGCGTGTTGCCTTTTGGTTATAGGCGGAGCGATTTGGTTTGCACTTTCTAATATGGAATACGGTTCAACAACACCGCCTTTAAATTCAGGGGGAAATAATTCATATTATGATGCGCCATCGTCATATAATGAAAATACCTACGAACCGCGAGAAGAGAATAAACTTCCAAACTTAAATACCGAGAGTGCGGCGCAGTCGGTAGAAAGCGAACCTTATTCCGAGCCCGAGGAAACCGCTCCGGAAAGCCCGCAAAATTTCACAATGCCTATAGCGGACGGGAAAATTTTAAAGGGTTTTAGTTCTACTGAACTGCAGTATTCCAACACCTACGGTGATATGCGAATTCACAACGGAATTGATATTGCGGCAAAAAACGGAACGGCGGTTAGCGCCTGCGGTGACGGAGTGGTAAAATCAATATCAACCACAGCCGAACTTGGAACGGTGGTAGAAATTGAACTTGCGGGCGGAATTAGTGTGAAATATGCATCTTTAACAGATTTAAAGGTTGAAGAGGGAAGTAGCGTTTCGGCAGGCGATATAATCGGTTCGGTTGATACTGTGCCTGCAGAATGTAACGACGAAAATCATTTGCATTTAGAAATTTTTAAGGGTGACAAAGCGGTATCTCCGTTAGAAATATTAGGATTCCAGTAATCATAGGAGAAAATCGTCCAGTAAAATTGGGTTCAAATACTTTAACCTGCCCCCGAAATTATCGCTTAGGGGCAACCACCTTAAAGTTTAAATTTTAAATTCTTTAGGGTGCAAAAAAACAGTCGGTATTATACCGACTGTTTTTTTTATTAGTGAAATTAAGTGTGGAAATAATAAAAGCAGAAAGATATTTCTCATTAACCCAGATGTTTTTATTGCATTGTTAAAATTATGTCACCTGTATCGGTGGTGATTGCGCACTTACCTCCCGTAACAGAGTTAGGAACATCAACATCACCTGTATCTGTTTGGGTAATAAATACCTTGTCGGTAAGTAAACTGCCCGTAACATCACCTGTATCAGTTTTGACATGAATTTCAGTAGCATCAGATCTGTCAAACTTTACATCGCCAGTGCTTCTCTCAATAGAAAACTTTTCTGTGGCAATAACATTATCTAAATAAATATCTCCCGTGCTTCCGCTCGATATAACGCTTTTACACTGTGTATTGGATAGAAATGTTTTGCCAGTTGATACATCAACTGTAACATTTCCTGTGCAAGTCACACCTGAAACCGTCACCATGCCTGTGGAAACTTTAAGTTTGAGTGTGCCGGCAGTGCTGTTATCTATGCGAATATCTCCCGTACTAGTTTTTATTTTAATCTTTTCAGAAGCGGATGCGCAAAAATCAACATCACCTGTGCTTAAAGAAATATCAACATCCTTAAACATGAAATCATCAGGTATTTCAATATCACTGGTATCCCCATTGATAAGTAGGTTTGTGTATTCTGTTCTCGGAAGATAAAGCGTTATCTTAGGTGAGCCAAAGTTTAACCCGATATATCCGATTAAGTCATATAAAGATCTTTTATCAATCAATTCTACAGCGAGCGTGCCATCTTCCACAGTAACAGAGTGGTTAACAGTTGTTTCCTCATGACACTCGACTCTGCAATTTTCATCATCAGAAAGCACAAATGTAATATCTGCAGTATCTGTATTCAGAGAAATGCTATCAAATGCTTCGTTGATTTCGTAAGTATCGGTTTTATATTTAATAGTTGCCAGTTTCATAAAATCCCATTTAAGCGTTGCCATTACACCTACAAAGAGTATACAGCCAATCAATACAAGAGAGGACGCTATGCTAAGCCATACTTTTGTTGCTTTTTTCATTACGCTTCCTCCTTTTTAATAAAGCAATTCTTAGTGCATATTGCCATTTTCTTTGAGAGTAACAAAGTACCCTTTATTGCCGCCTTGCATCCGTAAAACATAAAGACAGAAAGACCTGCACAAATAATACCTGCGGCAAGCATAGCAATACCCGAAGCGATATTACCGCCTACAGTAAAAATGACACACGCAAGCACACCGCCAATAGAGCAAGCAGCAAGCGAAACAAAGACTGCCCACAAGGAAATAAGCACAGCCCATAGGGAAATATAAAGCGAGAGTATTAAGGCGAATGCAGCAATCAACAATGAAAGCCATAGCGGAGATCCGAGCATCAAAAGCACTATTTCGGTTGCTCTTAGTCTTTTTTTGGGCTTGATTCTTTCCTTTGCAATTTTCACAAGGGGAGTTTCTGCTACCACTTGTGCGACAATTTCATCAAGAGAACCTATTGCAGAAACCGCTTCCTCCTCTGAAAGACCATCTTCTTTTCTGTCGTC
Organism: Acutalibacteraceae bacterium; assembly: GCA_045540535.1. Classification (GTDB taxonomy): domain Bacteria; phylum Bacillota; class Clostridia; order Oscillospirales; family Acutalibacteraceae; genus UBA737. The sequence continues at coordinate 12,043 of JAZQHI010000097.1, forward strand.
AATCATTTCGCTGTAAAATGCCAAACGTTCTTCTATGTCATCATGTGGCAATCCTGATAACTTTTTTCGCAACTTCGCAAGAAATTCTTGTTTAATCATTGTCGACATTCTCCTTAGTCACAAATCGATATATAGATAAGATTTCGTTCCACTCGACCTTGAAATCTTCAATACGCTTTAATCCTTCATCAGTTATATGATAATACTTCCGAAGTCTGCCACCGTGTTCTGCGGTGCGAACGGTCAGCATATTGGCTGTTTCCAAACGTTTCAGAATGGTATATAAGGTCGATTCAGAAAGTTTGATATACGGCTTCATATCTTTTATAATCTTATAGCCGTAGGAATCTTCACTCTTAATGGCTGCCAAAACACAGATATCCAAGAGTCCTCGTTTCAACTGAACATCCATACTATACCTCCTTTTAAGATATACATCATAACACGAAGTATTGTTTTTGTCAATGAATTTTTTTGAAAATGTCGCAAAGAAAAGACAGCATAGCGTTATGCTATGCTGTCAATTATTTTTGTATTACTCGGTTTGCGTAAATTCCGTTAAGAATAACGCGCTTTTTACCGACTGTTTTTTTATTTGCTTTAATTATTCAGCGCTTTCTTCTGCTACAGTTTCTTGGGTTGCTTCTGCTACGGGCTCTTCGGGAGTTTCGTAAACAGTTTCGTCAGCCGCGTCTGCTGCAGGCTCTTCTTCCTTAACTTCGGGCTCTAAGAGAGCACGGATTGAAAGGCTAACACGCTTTTTCTCAAAATCAACTGCAGTAATCTTAGCCTCGACTTCCTGACCAACAGTAAGTTCGTCCTGAGGTTTAGCAACGTGTTTGTTAGCAATTTGAGAAATATGGATAAGACCGTCAATTCCGGGGATGATACGGGCAAATGCGCCGTATGTAGTCATGCTAACGATTGTTACCTTAACGGTATCGTCAACGTTGTAGTTGTTTTCAAAAATAACCCAAGGATTATCTTCGGCTTTTTTGTAACCTAAGGAAATCTTTCTCTTTTCAGGGTCGATAGCCTTAATGTAAACTTCAACAGTATCGCCAACTAAAACAACCTCGGAAGGATTCTTGATTCTTGCCCAAGAAAGTTCAGAAATGTGAACCATACCGTCAACACCACCGATGTCAACGAATGCACCGTAACTTGTAAGTGACTTAACAGTACCTGTAAAACGGTCACCAACTGCAATTTCTGCCCAAATCTTGTCCTCAGCGGCCTTTTTCTGCTCGCGGAGTACGCTTCTGATAGAACCAACTGCTCTGCGGCCTCTTCCGATTTCAATAATACGGAAAGAAACTTCTTTACCCTTAAGGTCTTCCAAAGAATCATTTCTTGAAGCAGTTGCTTGGGAAGCAGGAATAAATACTCTTACATTATTGGTGTAAGCAACAACACCGCCCTTAATGATTTCCTTAACGAAACCTGTAACGATTTCGCCGGACTCTTTAGCGGCTACTATATTATCCCAACCGGCAATAGCATCGTAACGGCGTTTTGAAAGCATTGCGGTTCCTTCCTGATCACTGATTTTCATAATGATAAGGTTTAACTTATCATCTACCTTTACTTCTTCCATAATATTAGCATCAGGATTAGAAGAATATTCTGCAGCGGTAACGTAGCCTGTAACACCTCTGCCGATATCCACTGTAATTTCAGTGGGATTAACAGCAATAACTGTACCGCACACTTTCTGGTCGCCTGTTAAGCTGCTGAGAGAAGCTTCGAATGCCTCTTCATCTGTCATTTCTTCGAAACTTTTTTGAACAGATTCTTTAACCTCCATCTGTTCTTCAACCGGTTGTAAATTTTCCGACATGGTATGAATTACCTCCTTTATTATACCCGCAGGTGTTGACGCACCTGCAACCACTCCAACAGAACCGCAGTTTTCAAAATCAATACCCGAAAGTTCTTCCGCGGTTTCAACAAAGAAAGTGCGTTCACAGTTTTTTCGACAAACATCAAAAAGTTTTGCGGTGTTAGAACTGTGTTTTCCGCCAACGACAATTATAATGTCGTTATTTTTTGAAAGTTCGTCGGCTTCACTCTGTCTATTGGAAGTAGCATTACATATTGTATCAAAAATTTCTGCATTTGTACATACTTTTTTTAATTTTTTTTGATATTTACCCCAAATTTCTGCATTAAATGTGGTTTGGGACACCATAATTATGGATTTTTCGGCAATTTTTTCATTATTTTTCAGAAAAAAGTCCAATTCATCTTCGGTTTTAAGGACATAACATTCCCCAAAACAGTGACCGATTATACCTTTAACTTCCTGATGTTCGGGGTCGCCTGCAATTAATGTTACATAACCGTTTTTACTTTTTTCGCTTACAATGTTATGAATTTTTGTGACGAAAGGGCAGGTGGCATCGGCTATTTTTATGCCGAGTTTTTTTGCTTTTTCGGTGACTTTGGCGGATACTCCGTGTGAGCGGATTACTAAAGTTTCGTCACTGGCTACTTTATCAGGGTCTTCCACAATCCGTACCCCTTTTTGCGCTAATTCTTCAACAAGTTGGGGATTATGGATAATAGGACCTAATGTGCAGACCTTTTCGCCCTTTTCAAGCAGTTCATATACCATATTAACCGCTCGGTTAACACCAAAACAAAAACCTGCGGTTTTGGCTAAAGTTATATTCATTTACCCTTAATTCCTTCGTTAATAATTTTAAGCAAAAGTTCAAGAGAACCCTCTAAATCACATTCGGTAGTATCTGCAACAACGGCATCGTCGGCTTGTTTTAAGGGGGCAGTTGCGCGGTTCATATCGTTATAGTCGCGTTGCACCATATCGTCATAAACCTCTTTGTAAGTAATGGACATACCTTTTTCGCAAAGTTCTTTATATCTGCGTTCGGCGCGTGATTCGGCTGACGCGGTAAGGAAAATTTTAACCGTAGCGTTTGGTAAAACAACAGTGCCGATATCTCTGCCATCCATCAAAACGTTATTTTCACGGGCAAGTTTTCTTTGCATTTCAAGCAAAAATGCGCGAACTGCGGGTTTTGCCGATACTGCCGATGCCATCATCGAAGCCTCGGGTGTGCGGATAAGGTCGGATACATCCTCGCCATCAAGAAAAACGCGTTGTACACCGTCAACAAAACGGATATCCACTGTGGTTTCATTTAGAATGGCGTCAATATCACAGTTAAGTTCAGTGTCAGCGCCTTTGCGCGAAAACTTAAGACCTACAGTGCGGTAAAGCGCACCTGTATCCACATAAATAAAGCCCAATTTTTCTGCTGCTTTTCTTGAAAGGGTACTTTTTCCTGCACCTGCAGGACCGACAATAGCAATTGAAATCATAAATATATCTCCTCGTCAATGAATTTTAAATATTAGAGCCTGCTAAATAACCCGTAGAGAAGGCTATTTGTAGGTTAAATCCGCCTGTAAAAGCATCGGTATCAATAATCTCACCTGCAAAGAATAACCCTTCTATAATCTTTGATTCCATAGTAGCAGGATTTATTTCTTTTACCGAAATTCCGCCGCTTGTAACAATGGCTTCTGCAATAGGTCGGAATTTGGTTATATTAAGGGTTAAATTTTTAATTAGGGACACAAGTTTTATACGTTCTTCGCGGTTTATCTGATTTACCTTAGTACGCGGTGGAATTTCAGAAAGCCCGACAATTATCGGAATTAAACTTTTTGGCAGTAGATTATCAAGCGAATTTATAAAATCTTTGTTTATTTGTTCGTTAAAATCGCGGAGTATACGTTTATCAAGTTGTTCGGGAGTAAGCGCCGGTTTTAAATCGATAACCGCAGTGTATTTTTTACTGTCAATTTTGCGCATATAAGCGGAAGAACTCATAACAAGCGGACCCGATATACCAAAATGGGTAAAAAGCATTTCGCCCTGGTCTTTGAAAATTGGTTTTTTCTTACCCTCTTCAAAAATGGAAAGGGTAACATTTTTAAGGCTTAGTCCTGAAAGGCGGCTGCAAAAACCTTCATGACACTCAAGCGGGACAAGCGAGGGTCTGATTTCGGTAACAGTGTGGCCGAGTTTTTCGGATATTTTGTAACCGTCACCTGTAGAGCCTGTAACGGGGTAGGACATTCCGCCCGTTGCTAAAACTACGCGGTCAGCAGCAACGGTGTCACCGTTTTTAAGCATAATTCCGCAAATTTTACCTTCTTTTAAAACTATGCTTTCGGCGGTGTTATTAACCATTTTGATGTGGCTCGATTTTGCGGTATTTACCAAAGCATCAACAATATCTACCGCTTTGTCAGAAACGGGGAAAACCCTGTTTCCACGCTCGGTTTTAAGCGGTACTCCGCGGCTTTCAAAAAAGGACATAACATCCTGTGGGGTGAATTTTGAAAATGCCGAGTATAAAAACCTTGCGTTTTTGGGTGTGTTATTAATAAGGGTGTCAACATCGCAATTATTTGTAACGTTACATCTGCCTTTGCCCGTTATCATAAGTTTTCTGCCTGCGCGCTCGTTTTTTTCGAGTAATGTTATAGAAACTTTTTCATTTTTATATTTTTCCGCCGCGGTTATAGCCGCCATAAGTCCTGCAGGTCCGCCACCTATAACAACGATATTAAGCACACTAAACACCACCTTTTAGAAAAAATCCGTTAATAAATATTTTACACTAATTCTTCATAAAAGTAAACTAAAATATTATTTACAAAATTATTTAATTTATCACAAAAAAGGCGTAAATAAGAAAAAATATGAATATTTTTGGCAATTTATGTATTAATTCGACCTTATTCGCGTTTTTTATCTCTCTTTTTATTCTAAAATAAGTTCTACAGGAAAATTAATGAAAAGAAGGAAAAAAGAGGGGATTTTTTAAAATTTAAATGTTTACAATATTTCGGCTATTTTCTTTCTTTTGTCAAAGGGGATAGTTGAATGTTTAATTCTCGGTTGTCAGAACTTATAGAAAATTTTCAAAAGGGTGATATGGATGCGTTCCAAACCATAAATCTTGAGTTTGAGGGACTTATAAGTTTTTACTCTAAAAAATTAGGAGGTGAGGATTATTTTCAAGAACTGGAAGTTTTTCTTCTTGAACTTTTAAGGCAGATTAAAATCAGCACTTTTGATGCCTTTACTAACGACGGTTTAAAGCGTTATATTGCGGTATCTATAAGAAACAGGTATATAAGTTTAAGCAAGGAAAAACAAAAGACAGAACTTTTAAGTTCCGATATTTACGAAAAAGATTTAAGGGTTGATTTTAAACCTGCAAATAAATTGATTACCGAAGAAATGCTGGGTTTACTTTCAAAAAAACAACGTCAGGTTATTACATATAAATATATATACGGTTACAGTGATGCTGAGATAGCGGAGTATTTTAAAATAAGCCGTCAGGCAGTGAACCGTTTGAAAATAAGGGCAATAGAGATTATGCGCGAATATTATATAAGTAGTGATAATTGTTTTTGAATTTAATTATCCCCTTAAAATCAATTGGAGGTAAATACTAATGAACAGTCCTTATAAAAGTAAATTCAAAGTATCACAAACCTTTAAAGGTGCTATGCACGACGGTTTGGATTTAGTAGGCATTGAGAACAAGGAGGTGCACAGCACAGTAAACGGCATAGTTGAAAAAGCGGCTTGGGAAAATCCGCTTAACCGCAAGCAAGGTTTCGGGCTTTATGTAAGAATAAAACAGAATGACAGTGTGGACAAATACTATTTCGGTCATTTATCGAAAGTGTTGGTTACAGCAGGTCAATCGGTTAAAACAGGTGATGTTATAGGTATTGAGGGTAGCACCGGTAATTCTACAGGCTCACATTGTCATTACTGTATAAGAGGAAACGGTTCTAAAAGTGAAATTAGGGACGTTTCTAAAATCAGCGGAATTCCAAATGCAATTGGCATTTATGACGGCAGTGCCGAAAATAAAAAAAGCATTAGCGAAATTGCTGATGAAGTGATAGCAGGCAAATGGGGCAATGGAGCAGAACGTAGGTCAAGACTTGAAAATGCCGGATATAACTATTCTGAAATTCAAAGTGAAGTAAACGCAAGACTAAGCACAGCACCTCAAAAAACAAACGAGCAAATCGCCCGCGAAGTGATATCAGGAAAGTGGGGTAACGGAGAAGAACGCCGCAACCGTTTGAGTGCTGCAGGATATAATTATGCTGATATACAGGCAATAGTTAATAAATTAGTTTAGAAAAAGGAAAAATAAAATGAAAGAAAAATTAAAAGTGTGGCTTGTAGCGGCGGCCATAAGAGCAGTAAAAACAATAGCGCAAACGGCGATAGCCACAATTGGTACAAGCGCTTTTTTTAGCGAAGTTGACTGGCTAATGGTATTAAGTTCGGCAGTTTTATCGGGTATTTTATCCTTGCTCACAAGTGTGGCAGGTTTGCCTGAAACTAAAATTAATAAGAATTAAACCTAAAAAAGATATAGCGGCTAATCATAGCCGCTATATCTTTTTATAAATTAATGCGATATATAATTTTTAAAGAACAATTAATTCTTTGGGACTTTTTGTCAGATTAATGCAACCGCTATCAGTTACAACTACCATATCTTCTATTCTTACGCCGAAACTGTTTTCTATATAAATTCCGGGTTCAACGGTCATTATCATACCGCTTTTTAAAAGGGTTTTGTCCCTTGTATTGCAAGCAGGGTTTTCGTGTATTTCAAGACCGACACTGTGTCCTAGTCCGTGCCCGAAACATTTGCCGTAACCGGCATCAGTTATAATATCGCGTGCAATTTTATCAATTTTGCAACACTCGGTGCCCGATTTTATGTTTTGGAGTGCTGTAAGTTGCGCCTTTAAAACCGTTTCGTAAACTTCGCGTTGACGGTCGTTTACAAACCCCAGTGCCACAGTACGTGTCATATCAGAGCGGTAGCCCCCTACAACCGCACCGAAATCCATAGTTATAAAATCGCCGTTTTCTATTCTTTTATCAGTAGGTACGCCGTGGGGTAAAGAGGAATTTTTGCCCGAAACTGCAATAAAATCAAAAGCAGTACCCTCACTTCCGTTTTGGCGCATAAAGAACTCCATATTAAGTGCAAGTTCCTTTTCGGTAATTCCGTTTTTTATTATGCTGAGCGCGTATTCAAAGGTTTGGTCGGTTAATGCCTGAGCCTTTTTTATAAACTCAATTTCGCGACTATCCTTAATACTGCGAAGATTTGAAATTGTGCGGCTTAAAACATTGTCATCACTTATATTAAAGTCCCCTAAAGCCGATTTTAAGGTTTTAAAAGACTCTAAAGTTATATAACCCGTTTCTAAAATTAAATTTTTAATTTCGTTAGCCTTTAAAATTTCGGCAATTTGGGAATAAAGTTTTTCTGCAAGGCGAACATTCATGTGTTTTACATTTTGCCTTGCAGATTCAATATATCTGAAATCAATCAGCAAAAATGCTTCCCGTTTTGTTATAAGCACTACTCCTGCCGAAGATTTAAAACCTGTAAAATAAAGACGGTTTGTATCGCTCATAATTAAAGCGGCATCATCCTTATTTAAAATTTCTTGTATTTTTTTTATTCTTTGTTCCATTTTTCTCACTCTCAAAAAATTTGTTACTTAAAAGCAGTATTGCAGGCGTATTAAAAATGAGCATAATTCCGTTAAAAAGCGATGCTAAGCGCCAAATTATTCCTGTGCTGAGAATTGCTCCTAAAACACAAAAAAGCGGATAAATCAATTCAAATAGAGCAACTGCTTTTTTGCCGAAAATATATTCTGTAGTAATATTGCCGTAAACCGCCCAACCGATTATGCTTGAAAAACCAAATGTGCACATCATTACAGCAAGTATTATATGGGAAATTTCACCGAAATTCAAAGTAAGTGCCTTTAACACTAATTCTGAACCTGCGGCTTTTCCGTATTCTATATTAACCCCACTGCAAAGAATTGTCAATGCAGTAAGGGTACATAAAACAATTGTATCTAAAAAAACTTCAAATATGCCAAAAAGTCCTTGGGTGTCGGCGTCGGCGTCAAAAGCCGCTCCGTGAGCCATAGCCGAAGTACCCAGTCCTGCTTCGTTGGAAAAAATTCCGCGTGAAGCGCCGAGCATAGCGGCAGTCTGCACCGATGCTACAACTCCGCCTGTCACAGCGGCAGGTTTAAAAGCCCCTTTTATTATCATTTGAAATGCAGGCAATAGGTTTTCCTTATTTAAAACAATAACTCCAACAGCCATTATAACATAAAGCAGTGACATTATGGGTACTAATTTTTCGGTTACTTTACCAATGCCTTTTATGCCTTTTCGGGTTATAATAATCGCCGTTACACAAAATAGTATGCCAATAATTAAACGTATTTTCGGGTTATTGCTTACTGCTGTTACAGAAGCATTTGTCTGCGCCATATTTCCGCCCATAATTACTGCAGGTAATGTAAAAAATGCAAACCCTGTGCCTAAAAACCAAAACTTTTTCGGCAGTCCGTTTTTTATATAATACATTGGTCCGCCGCGGTATTCATTGCCATTATTTTCCCGGTAGATAATAGCAAGAGTAATCTCTGCAGCCTTTATCGCCATTCCTGCCAGTGCACTTATCCACATCCAAAAAACCGAACCTGCACCACCGAGTGCCAACGCGCCTGCAACCCCTGCAATATTTCCTGTGCCCACCGTTGCCGAAAGGGCGGTGCAAGCCGCCTCAAAAGAACTGAGTTCGGACGGATTATTTTTTGTGCGAATTGCCTTTATTAAAAGTTTAACCGACTGAGGAAACCTTCTGAACTGAAAAAATGAGCCGCCCAATGTTAAATATATTCCCGTTATTAAAAGTAACGAAAAGGGAAGCGTGCCAGAAAACAAATTTTCTAAAAAAAGTAAAATATTTTGCAATTTTTTCCACCCAAGGCTATATTATTTTTTGACAGAAAAATTTATTACAACTAACTAATTTTACTATTGTATAAAATAGAATAATGTAGTATAATGAATATAACTGTAGAATATAAGAATATACAATATGTTGGAAGTGTTAAGTATTTGGAACACATAATCTATTTAGATAACAGTGCTACAACAAAACCTTGCAAAAAGGCTTGCGAGTATATAAGTGAAGCGCTGAATGAGAATTGGGGTAACCCATCTTCGCTTCATACAATAGGTATTAAAGCCGAAATGTTGGTTGATAAGGCAAGGCAGGTTATAGCAAAAAAAATTAACGCCCGAGAAGATGAAATTATCTTCACAAGCGGCGGCACTGAGGCTAATAACACCAGTATCTTGACGGCACTGGCACGTAAAAACAGGGGAAACCGCGTTATTACTACTGCTATTGAACATCCATCTGTTTTAGAAACCTTTAAAAGACTTGAAGATAGCGGTTTCGAAGTTATAAAACTCGGATGCGATAATAGCGGAAAAATCAATCTTTCAGAACTCGAAAAAGCGCTCAACGAAAAAACAGTTTTAGTTAGCATAATGCTTGTTAATAACGAAGTCGGCGCAATAGAGCCTATAAGTGAAGCGGCAAAACTCATAAAAAAATTAAGCCCTAATGCACTGTTTCATTGTGATGCTGTGCAAGGCTTCGGCAAAATGAATATTAATGTTAAGAATTTAGGGGTAGACCTTATGAGTGTTAGTGCGCATAAGGTTCACGGACCTAAAGGCATTGGCTTTTTATACTGCAAAAAGGGAATTACAATAACTCCGTTTATAACGGGCGGCGGTCAGGAACGCGGTATGCGTTCGGGTACAGAATCTGTCCCACTTATAGCAGGGTTTATGGGAGCGGTTGAAGAACTAAAAAATACCGAAAGTGATTTGGCAAATATAAGCGAAATTAACGCTTATGCCAGAAACCTATTTGAAAAAGGCGGTTTTATAGAGATTAATTCCCCAAAAGACGCGCTACCGTATATTCTTAATATTTCGGTACCTGGTTATCGCTCGGAAACATTGCTTCATTTTCTTGATTCAAAGGGGATTTTTGTTTCATCGGGAAGTGCTTGTGCAAAGGGTGAACCGAGTTATGTTTTAACCGCTTTGGGATTTGATAAAAAGCGGAGTGACAGTGCATTAAGATTAAGTTTTTGTAAAACCACCTCGAAGGGAGATATAGACCTGACATTTGCGGCTTTGAATGAGGCTGTAAAAAAACTCAGGCGGTCAAATATATGAAAGAGATTATACTGATTAAAAACGGCGAATTAGCCTTAAAAGGACTTAACCGTTGCAATTTTGAAGATATACTAATTAAAAATATGCGCAGACGTTTAAAGGAACTGGGTGAGTTTACAATCCGCAAAGCGCAGTCAACTATTTATGTTGAGCCGCAGTCTGAAGATTTCGATTTTGAAGAGGCTTTGGCTCGCGTTGGCAGAGTTTTCGGTATTGCAGGTTATAGCAGAGCCTGTGTTTGCGAAAAAGATATGGCGGATATACTTGCCCGTTCGGTTGAGTATTTAAAAGAAAGCCTTGAAAATATACGTACATTTAAGGTAGAAGCAAAGCGTGCGGATAAACATTTTCCGCTTACTTCACCCGAAATTTGTCGTGAACTGGGCGCTACTTTATTAAAGGCTTTTCCGCACTTAAAGGTTGATGTTCACAATCCCGATAAAACTGTTTTTGTGGAAATAAGGGATTTTTCGGCCTATGTAAGAGCGGAGCAGATAACCGGCGCGGGCGGATTGCCTGTTGGCACAGCGGGAACGGCTTCTATTTTGATTTCGGGCGGTATTGACAGTCCCGTAGCGGCTTGGACAATGGCAAAAAGGGGCTTAAGACTCAACGCTATACATTTTGCAAGTCCTCCTTATACCAGTCCCAGAGCAGAACTAAAGGTAAGAACCCTTTTATCAAAAGTTTCGCGTTATAGCGGTTGCATTAATCTTGCGATAGTTCCTTTTACCGAAATTCAGGATAAAATTGCAGAACTTTGCCCTGAAGACTATTTTACGCTTATAATGCGCAGAATGATGATGCGTATAGCACAAAAAATAGCGCAAGATTCAGGTAGTCTGGCACTTATAACGGGAGAAAGTTTAGGTCAGGTTGCAAGTCAGACTTTGCCGGCACTGGTAACTACCGATAATGTTGTAGATATGCCTGTTTTACGTCCGCTTATAGGAATGGATAAGGAAGAAATTGTCAGTATCTCACGTAAGATAGATACTTTTGAAACATCTATTTTACCTTATGAGGACTGCTGCACAGTCTTTACTCCAAAACATCCTAAAACCCGACCTACAATTGAACTTTGCGAGCAAGCGGAAGCCGCTCTTAATATAGAAGAACTTTGTGAAAGGGCTATTGCCGCTACCGAATATTCCTATATTTCGGAGTATTAATTAAAAAAAGTTAAACCGCAAATTATAATAATAATGATTGTAGTTTGTCGAAACGGCGATGTTTCGACGAATTATAACCTTTATAATTCGAGGAATCGGAATAATGAAACACGCGAAAGAAAATAATATATTTAAAAAATTTTTTCACCATATTTATATATCGTATATACCAAATGGGCGTGACAATTTAAAGCAGATAATTTTAAAAGTTTTGTTTTTGGTTTGTCTTGTAACGCTTATTACATCAGCCGTGTATCTTGCTGATTATTTTTGGGAGGCTGAGCATCAGTCAGCGGTTATAGATTATAGCCGTGAAATCTGGCACGAAACGACCGAAAATCCTGACCCTAAACCCGAAACAGAGCAGGATGCGCATGCGGTCGATAACACAAAAGTTCAATATATGCTTGATGAAAACAGTGACTTTAAGGGTTGGATAACAATCAGTGGAACTAAGGTGGATAATCCTATTTATCAGACTACCGATAACGATTTTTATCTTAATCACAATCAGTTAAAGCAAAAAAGCGCTTACGGGGCTTTGTTTTTTGATTTCAGAAATAATTTGAAACACAATGAGCAGGATAAAAACTTAATCATTTACGGTCACGAAATGAAAAACGGCACTATGTTCGGAAGTCTTAAAAAACTTAAAAGCCTTGATTTTTACAAGCAGTATCCCACAATAGAATTTACAACTTTATACGAAAAGAATATATATAAAATTTATTCTATCTTCATTCTTAATGCTTCTAAGGAGGATGACGGCGGATATATTTATAATGTTTACCGTCAAAACTTTAATGATGAAGAAAGTTTTTATGAATGGACAGACGAGGCTTTCGAACGCAGTATTATAAATACAGGTGTTGAGGTTGAATATGCCGACGAAATTTTAACCCTTATAACCTGTTCGGAAGATTTCCCCAATGCCCGCCTTGTAGTAATGGCACGTAAGACAAGGGGGGACGAAAGCACGTCGGTTAATACAGAAAATGCTACGGTTAATTCTAAGGTAAGGTATCCTAAAAAGTGGTACGAAACCAGAGGAATTGAATATCCGTTTGCCAACTAATAAAATTCGAAATTTTGGAGGAATTTAAAAATGTTTCAAAACTTAAAAGTGGACATTGTTTATTATAAAACTAACACTGATTTTGAAATGGAATTTAATTTATGCGGATGTTGCCGTATGCGACTTCTTACAGATAAATCACCAGACCGTAAAACCGCGCTTCACAGTTTGGCACGCGCAGTTTCCAGAAGCCGTATAATTATTGTAACGGGTAGTCTTTTCGGTGAAGAGGGCATTATTAAATTAGTGTCGGGAGCGATAGGATTCCCACTCGAAAGAATTGAAAAGGGAAAATATAATATTTCGGGTGATGATGAATTAGAGATACTTAAAGGTGCAACCCCACTTGTGACACAGGACGGTTACTTTGGCGGTTGTATAGTAGAGAGCGGTCCTCAAACAATGATTTTGATCAGCGAAAACAAGACTATTCGCAAATCAATAATGCAAACGCTTATTCATCCTTATGTTGAGGAACTTTGTGCTACCGAATTAAAGGAAAAAGCAGCAGCCGTTAGCGAGAACAGTAATGTATCGCTTATAACCGATATCCCTGAAGAAAACAATAACGAAAATACTTACGAAACCGAAGAAATTGAAGACGAAATCTTAATCGGCACTGAGGAAACGGACGCAAAGCCTTATGGCGACACTGTGGAAGACAGCGGTCTTATTTTTGATGCAAAACCTGACTGCAACGAAGTTTTGCTCGAAAATGCGATAAGTGATGACGAATTAATCGTAGAAGTGACTGACCAGATTGACGGTGAAAGTCTTTTAATAAACGATGAATACGATGAGGAGATTGACACCGAAAAGGAAGCCGCCGAAACCGATGCCATAGTTTCAAGCGGAATGATTTTTGAAACTGATGAGGAAATAGAAATTAAACCTGTTGAAGATGAGGTGGAAGACGATATAATAGCCGACACCGAACCTGAGGACATTTTCTCAAATAACAGAATGACCCCTGATAACGCACAGGACGATTTGCTTATGGAAGACGATGATTATTTTGCAGAGCCACCTCGCCGTTTTTCACCCTCACTTAATCTTACGATTATGATTGTAGCAATTCTTATGTTGGTGCTGTTGGCAGTTCTTTGTTACTGTATTTTCTATATTCCTGCGAAAGACGGAGTATCAGCATCCGAGTATATAAAAGAAACATTTAATATATTATTTGGTAAGGCATAGAAAAAATGCTTGTCGCCTAAATTTTTGGCGACAAGCATTTTTGTTTATATTCGGTAGGCGAGCAACCGAACTTTTTAGTAAATGTTTTTGAAAAATAGTTTTGGTCGTAAAAGCCACAGTCCGATGCAATTTCTTTAAAAGATTTACGGGTTTTTCGTATCATTTCGGTTGATTTTTCGAGTCTTACGTCACAAAGATACTCCATAATCGACAAATTGTACTCTTTTTTAAAAGATTTTGTTAAAGTAGCATTGCAACATCCGAACTTTTGTGATAGAATATAAAGGGTTATTTTAGCAGAATAGTTTTTGTTAATGTACTCTTTTATAAGTTGAGGAAGTTTTTCATTATGGGTAACAAGGCGGTTCGTGCCTGTAAGGTATTCCGCAAGAACGGTCATTATATTTATATAAGAATCTATTAACTTGCGGTCAATCGCTTTTACCCCACGGGATAGTTCTTCAGCCTTTTTTCTGTCGCCTAAAATTTCGGCGGCTCGGTTAGTGATTATCTTGATTGATTCGGGACTCCCGTCACAAATTTGTCCCATCATAAGATAACCTGATAGGGTGCCGTAATGGTAAATCGGTGCAACTGCTTCGTAAAGACCGCGTCTGCATTTGTAAACGTAAACTCCACCTGTTTTTTTAACGGTTTCAAATGCGGCAGAGTCGTTGTTTTTACAATCGCGAAGTACGGCACTGTTTTGTTGCAAACATCTGCAAAATGGCGTAGCATCGGCAGGGTAGGAGTATATTTCATTAAACTCGGTATCGTGAATAGATATTCGTATTCCCGATATGCTGTAAAAATCTTTTAATATGGATTTTATTTCGAGTTCGTTCTGCATCGTCTTTCACCCCTTGGGAAATAGTATAATTTGATAATTTATCATATTATACTAACAATAATAATATTTTTTATAGAATCAGTCAATAGAAAAGTTTAAAATTTTTATATAATTTTTAAATTTTTTAGAAAGGCTGGTTTAGGAAATGAGGAAAGCAAACATGGAACAGATTTCAAATGCTGTAAAACAATTTAAACTTTGCGGCGAGGTTCGCGGCTTTATCCCCTACGGAAACGGACACATTAACGATACTTTCAGAGTAGTATGCAATGATGAGAATAATAATGATGTAGAATATATATTGCAATCGGTAAACAGTAATGTTTTTAAAGAACCTGTAAAGGTTATGGAAAACATTGAAAAGGTAACAACCTATCTTCGCCAGTTCGCAAAAGAAGACCGCGAAGTTTTAAGACTTATACCTACTATAGAAGGCAATGTTTATTACAAAGATGCTGACGGTCGTTTTTGGAGAATGTATAATTTCATCGGCGATTCGGTTTGCATTGACCGTATTGAAAGTGATGAAGATTTTTACCAAAGCGCAGTGGCTTTTGGTAATTTCCAAAGAATGCTCTCAGATTTCCCTGCAGACACTCTTCACGAAACTATACCTAACTTCCATAACACACCTAAGCGCTTTAAGGATTTTCTTGAGGCTTTGGCAGAGGATAAGTGTTCAAGAGCAGCAGGTGTTACAGAAGAAATCGAATTCGTAAAGTCAAGAGAGTCTTTTTACAGCGTTCTTTTAGATGCGAATAAAGAGGGCATATTGCCATTGAGAGTTAGCCATAACGATACAAAATCCAATAACGTTATGCTGGATGCTAAAACCCGTAAACCGCTTTGCGTTGTAGACCTTGATACTATAATGCCCGGTTTCTCGGTTACTGACTTTGGCGATTCTATCCGCTTTGGCGCAAGCACTGCCGCTGAGGATGAAAAGGATCTTTCTAAAGTTAAACTTGATCTTCATTTGTTTGAGGTATACGCTAAAGGCTTCCTTGAGGGTTGCGGCGGTCAACTTACTGATGATGAAATTATGCTTTTGCCCGAGGGCGCTAAGATGATGACAATTGAATGCGGTATGCGCTTCTTATCCGATTATCTTTCGGGTGATACATATTTTAAAATCCATTATCCCGAACACAATCTTGACCGTTGTCACACACAGTTCAAACTGGTGCAAGAAATGGAAGAACATTGGGACGAACTCAAGAATATAGTTAAGCAATACTGCAAAGGCTAATAATTAGGAGGAGTTAAGGTTATGACTAAGGATATTACGTTGGTTGTATTGGCAGCAGGTATGGGTAGCCGTTTCGGCGGTCTCAAGCAGATTGAACCTATAGGCCCCGGCGGACAGGCGATACTTGACTTTTCGGTATACGATGCTATTGAAGCAGGCTTCAACAAGGTTGTTTTTGTGATCAAGCACGAAATTGAAGATGATTTTAAATCAATAGTAGGCGAAAGAATTAAAAAAATGCCTATAAAGGTTGAATATGCTTTTCAGGAGTTAAATGATTTGCCTGAGGGTTATGCTGTCCCTGCTGACAGAAGCAAACCTTGGGGTACTGCCCATGCAATACTCGCTTGCCGCGAAATCGTTAATGAACCGTTTGCAGTTATTAATGCGGATGATTATTACGGCAAGGATGCTTTTAAAAAGGTTGCTGAGTTCTTGAAAAAGGATAGCGCTGACTACTGTATGGTTGGTTACCGCCTTGTGAATACACTTACTGAAAACGGTCATGTGTCGCGTGGTGTTTGCGAAGTTCAAAACGGCAAACTCACCTCGGTTACAGAGCGCACTAAAATTGCTGACTGTAAATATACAGAGGATGACGGCGCAACTTGGCATAAACTAGACCCCGACACCTTGGTTTCAATGAATTTCTGGGGACTCAGAGCCGATATTTTCCCTCTGCTAGAAGAAAACTTTAAACGCTTTTTGGATGAAAAAATCAATGTTCCTAAGTCTGAATGTTATATCCCAAGCGTTATATCTGAACTTATCGAAACCGGCGTTAAAGAGGTTCAAATGCTTACTGCCGAGGATAAATGGTACGGCGTAACTTATAAAGAAGATAAGCAAATGGTAGTGGACGCAATTAAGGCACTGGTTGATAAAGGACTTTATAAAGGTTTTTAAGCAACCCTTAATTGCACAAAATTCAAGGATAAGTTGGTATATTTTTACTGATATTTGTGATATTCTTTTAATATCCGATAAGGGTAAAAATTTTGACAAAAAGGTGATTTTATGAAATTTATTAAAACTGATTCTTATGAGAAAATGAGTCACATTGCAGCGAATATTATTTTCGCTCAGGTTATAAGCAAACCGAATTCAGTTTTAGGTTTGGCTACAGGTTCAAGTGCTGTAGGTACATATAAGGAACTTATAGAACTTTGCAAAAAAGGTGATTTGGATTTTTCGGCTGTTACCTCAATTAATCTTGATGAGTATGTAGGTCTTGACGGTAGTAATGACCAAAGTTACCGCTATTTTATGAATAAAAATCTTTTCGAAAGCGTTAATATAGACCTTTCTAAGACATTCGTTCCTAACGGTTGTGCTTCTGATTTAGAGGCTGAATGTAAGGCTTATGATGAAAGAATAGCGACCTTTGGCGGAATAGATTTACAACTTTTAGGCATCGGACTTGACGGTCATATTGGCTTTAACGAGCCTGATAGCCACTTTACTAAAGAAACCCACATTGTTGACCTTGATGAATCTACAATCAAGGCTAATGCGCGTTTCTTTGAAAGTGAGGCAGATGTTCCGCGTAAAGCAGTTACCATGGGTATGGGCGGAATTATGCAGGCTAAAAAAGTTTTGCTTATTGCAAACGGCGCTAATAAAAAGGAAATTCTGGAAAAGGCTTTCTACGGTCCTATAACACCCGAAATTCCTGCTTCAATTTTACAGTTGCACCCTGATGTTACTGTAATTTACAGTGAAAATTAGTTTCCCTGAAAGGATGCTGTTATTTTATGGTTATTAAAAATGCTTTAATTGGCGGCGAAATTAAGAATATTGTAACGGAAAACGGCGTCATTACCAAGATTACCGAAGAAAATGTTTCTGGCGAGGGGATTGATGCTCGTGGCAGACGTGTAATACCGGGTCTTGTAGAAACTCACAGTCACGGTTGTATCGGTCTTGATACTATGGATGCCGATTTTGAAAGAATGTGCCGTTTTTATGCCGAAAACGGTACAACATCATGGCTTCCTACAACTATGACTATGGATTATGACAGTCTTTTAAAGGTGTGTAACGCTAAAACCGATTTCGAGGGCGCTAATATTTTAGGTTTCCATTTTGAAGGCCCCTATATTTCTAAAAAATATAAAGGTGCGCAAAATGAAGCGTATATTAAAAACCCCTCTATTGAGGATTTTAAGCAGTTTAAAAATGTTAAACTTATAACTATAGCCCCTGAACTTGAGGGTAGTATGGACTTTATTAAAGCCGTTTCTAAGGATACGGTTGTAAGTATAGGTCATAGTGACTGTGATTATGATACCGCAATCGAGGCTATCGAAAACGGTGCAAACTGCCTTACACATACTTATAATGCAATGCCGCCTCTGCACCACCGTAATCCAGGTCCTATTGGTGCTGCAATTGAAAAGCAGATTTATGTTCAGGTTATATGTGACGGTTTTCATGTGTTAAGACCTGTAGTTTTGTCAACATATAAAACCTTTGGACCTTCTCGTATGACCATCATTAGTGACAGTATCCGTCCTGCAGGTCTTCCTGACGGTGAATATGAATCGGGCGGTCTTGCCGTTGTTCTTAAAGACAATATAGCAAAACTTAAGGATGGTACGGTAGCAGGCAGTTCTTCAACACTTTGGTTTTGCGTTAAAAAGGCGGTTGAGTTTGGTATTCCTTTTGAGGATGCTGTTCGTATGGCAACTGCAACCCCTGCAGAAATGCTTGGAGTTAACAAAGGTAAAATTGAAGTTGGTTATGATGCCGATTTACTTGTAATCAGTGACGATATGGAAATTGATAATGTAATTATCGGTGGAAAAGTGTTCAAATAAAAAGAAATATGCGGCTTTGGTGAATCTACAGCCAAAGCCGCAAAAATATTGAGAAAAAAAGGCATAAAACCGCAAATTTTACTTGACAAAACGCCCAAAATGTTATATCATTAAATATACGCCGATGTGGTGGAATAGGCAGACACAAGGGACTTAAAATCCCTCGGTAGCAATATCGTACCGGTTCAAGTCCGGTCATCGGCACCAAAAAAGACAAGTCGAAAGACTTGTCTTTTTTTATCCAATCCAAAGGATTGGTATGTAATCGCCGATAGGCGTATGTAATCCGTTTGCTTTGCAAACGGTATGTCATCAAGTCGCAATAGTTGTATGTTGCTACGTGTTTTATCTCTTTTTCTTTC
>JAZQHI010000098.1:0-4326 GCA_045540535.1 Acutalibacteraceae bacterium
TCACGGAAGAATGTCCAATCGATATTATCTTCGGGAACTGCTACGGGGCGAACGTTTGCATATAAATCAAGTTCGCGGCGCATTGCAACATTTGCGCTTTCAAGTGTACCGCCTTTAAGGGTGGTGGTAGGCGCTTTAAGAATTACGTTACAAGCCTTGATTTCTGCCAAAACATCATCGGGAATAGCCTTGTTGTGCGCAATACGGTTTTCAATGGTAAGACCCTCAATAGTTCTGATTTCTACCTTGCCGGCCTTGATTTCATCCTTTAAAATGAATTCCAGAACTCTTACCGACTCTGCCGAGATAATCGGACCGATACCGTCACCGCCGCAAACACCGATAATAATTTTATCAAGTTTCTTATAATCGGTATAAGCCTTGTCTTTTTCCATTTTTCTTTGTCTTGCAATTTGTTCCTCTAAAATTGAACGGAACTGTTCAACTGCAGCGTTTACGTAATTTTCCATTTTATCTTCGTCCTTTCTAAATTGCTGTTAATTGCTTTTCTTAGTATAACTTAATAAGCCGCCCGCTTTAAGTATAGCCTTTTGGCGTTCGGTAAAGGAAACCGAAAGGGCAAAACTTTCACCCGTGGTTTCATTCTTTAAAATAATTTCGCCTTTATCCATACCCTCGAACACATTTAAAAGGGTGAGTTTATCGCCCTGACTTAATTTATCATAATCTTCGGGATTTTTAAAGGTAAGGGGCATAATACCTGCATTTATAAGGTTTGCAACGTGAATACGGGCAAAACTCTTTGTAATAACGGCACGAACCCCTAAATACATAGGTACTAACGCCGCGTGTTCACGTGAAGAACCCTGACCGTAGTTACTGCCGCCAACAATTATACTTCTGCCAAGCGCCTTTGCGCGTTCGGGGAAAGAAGTATCGCACACGCCAAAGCAGAACTGCGACAAATGGGGAATGTTAGAACGGTAGGGGAGAATTTTAGCGCCTGCAGGCATAATATGGTCAGTAGTTATATTATCGCCAACCTTTAAGCCGATTTCTGCCGTTAAGGTATCCTCCTGTGGAATTTCGGTCGGGAAAGGTTTAATATTAGGTCCGCGCAAAACCTTAAGATTTTCTGCCTCCTTAACACTTGCAGGCTCTATAACGGCAGTATCATCTATAAGGAATTTTTCGGGCATTTTAATTTCGGGCATTTCACCAAGAAGTCTTGGGTCAGTAATTTCGCCCGTAAGCGCGGCGGCTACGGCGGTTTCGGGGGATACTAAGTAAACCTGACCGTCGGCAGTACCGCTTCTGCCCTCAAAATTGCGGTTAAATGTTCTAAGGGATACACCTGCGGAATTGGGTGAAAATCCCATTCCGATACAAGGTCCGCAAGCACATTCAAGAAGTCTTGCCCCGCTGGCTAAAATATCGGTCAAAGCGCCGCAATCGGCAAGCATTTTTAAAACCTGTTTTGAGCCCGGGGAAATTGAAAGACTAACCATTGGGTCAATAACCTTGCCTTTAAGCAAAGCGGCTACCTTTAACATATCAAAAAGGGACGAGTTTGTACAAGAACCGATGCAAACCTGATCAACCTTAGTGCCTTTAAGGGATTCAACCGTTACAATGTTATCGGGGCTGTGAGGACAAGCGATAAGTGGTTTTAGTTCTGACAAATTAATATCAATAACCTTATCATAAACCGCATCGTCATCACTCTTGAGTTCTACGTAATCTTCGCCTCTGCCCTCGGCTTCGAGGAAAGCCTTTGTAATTTCGTCTGATGGGAAGATTGATGTTGTAGCGCCGAGTTCGGTACCCATATTGGTAATGGTTGCGCGTTCGGGAACAGATAAGGTTTTTATACCCTCGCCGCCCCATTCGATTATAGCGCCAACGCCGCCTTTAACAGATAAAATTCTTAAAATTTCAAGGCTGATATCCTTAGCGGTGACAAAAGGATTAAGTTTGCCCGTAAGGTTAACTTTATACATTTTAGGCATTGTTATATAGTAGGCGCCGCCACCCATTGCAACCGCAACATCAAGACCGCCGGCACCCATTGCGAGCATACCTATACCGCCGCCTGTGGGGGTGTGGCTATCCGAACCGATAAGGGTTTTACCGGGTTTGCCAAAACGTTCAAGATGAACCTGATGGCAAATTCCGTTACCTGGGCGTGAAAAATAAATACCGTGTTTTTTACAAACCGACTGGATATATCTGTGGTCGTCCGCATTTTCAAAACCCGACTGTAAGGTATTATGGTCGATATACGCTACGCTTCTCTCGGTTTTAACGCGGTCAAGACCCATTGTTTCAAATTCAAGATAAGCCATCGTACCCGTAGCATCCTGAGTTAAAGTCTGGTCGATTTTAAGGGCAACTTCACTGCCAACCGTCATATCGCCGCTAAGCATGTGCGCCTTAATAATTTTTTGTGCAATTGTTAAACCCATTTTCTGTTATCCTTTCTTTATATGGTTATAAGCATTTAAAACATGCTCTTTTGCATACTGCTCTGCAAGAGCGCTGTCACCCTTTACAATAGCCTCATAAATTCTCCTGTGTTCTTTAACCGAAGAGTCGGCTCGGCTGTTGCTTTCTAATGATGCTTTGCGATATTTCTGAGCCTTTTTATGAAGCGGCAAAAGTGTATCGTAAAAAACCATACTTCCGCTAAGTTCATATACTCGGTTATGGAATTTATTGTCCATCTGCTTAATACGGTCGGCATCCTTTTTTTCAAGATAAAATTCCTGAAGTTCCAACGCCTCTTTAAGTTCTGCCAACTTTTCTTCGTTGCGGTTTTTAGCCGCCATAGCAGCCACCAAACCTTCAAGTTTTGCACGGATAGTATAAATATCTTCCAAATCCTTTTCGGTTATACCTATAACCTTTGAGCCCTTGCCTGTTTCTTCAATTAAATGCTCTTGTTCAAGCCGTCTTAAAGCCTCTCTTATAGGGGTGCGGCTAACGCCCAATTCGGCGCTTAGTTTACTTTCGGTAAGTATTTCGCCGCGGGTATATACACCGCTTAAAATATTGGTTTCAAGATGTGAAAAAACCTGATCTGCTAAGGACACCGTTCTGTGTTCTAACATATTTTCTCTCCTTTAAAAGCGACCGCCTGACAGTTCGCTTATTTTCTTTTCAAGTTCTATGTTTGAAAGGGCGGTTTGTCTGCCGTCTTCATATTCTTTATCAACCCACTCTTTAACCGCAATAACCAATGGGTCTTTTTTATCAAGCGCGTTATTCTTATCCAAACGGTAGTTATTGTTTATCCAGTAGGCAATTCCTGCAAGACCGCTCGTTTTACCTATTGATACGGAAGCAGGTCTGTTAAGTATTTTTTCGGTATTGAATATATTGTAAATTTCCTCGTCCTTTAAAAGACCGTCGGCGTGAATACCTGCCCTTGTAACGTTAAAATTACGTCCCACAAAAGGTGTCATAGGCGGAATATCATAACCCATTTCATTTTTAAAGTATTCGGCAATTTCTGTAATAACCGATGTATCCATACCGTCAAGCGCACCTCTTAAAGATGCATATTCCATAATCATTGCTTCAAGCGGTACATTACCAGTTCTTTCGCCTATACCCAAAAGCGAGCAGTTAACTGCACAAGCGCCGTAAAGCCAAGCAGTAGAAGCATTGGCAACCGCCTTGTAAAAATCGTTATGACCGTGCCATTCGAGCATTTCCGAGGGTACATCCGAATAGTGCTGCAAACCGTAAATTATGCCCGGAACACTTCTTGGCAAAGCAACCTCGCTATAAGGTACTCCGTAACCCATTGTATCGCAAGCACGAATTCTTACAGGGATACCTGCATCTCGCGACATTTCCATAAGCGCATTTACAAAGGGCACTACAAAGCCGTAAAAATCCGCTCTCGTAATATCTTCAAGATGGCAACGCGGCATTACGCCCGCCTCGAAAGCCTCGGCAACGGCGGCAAGATATGTATCCATAGCCTGTTTACGCGACATTTTAAGTTTTTTGAATATGTGATAGTCACTGCAGGAAACCAGTATACCCGTTTCTCTTATGCCCAAATCCTTTACGAGTTTAAAGTCTTCCTTACTGGCTCTTATCCAGGTAGTGATTTCGGGGAATTTAAGTCCCAACGCCTGACATTTTTCAAGCGCTTCCCTATCCTTTTTACTGTAAACAAAAAATTCGGTCTGGCGGATAATTCCGTAAGGTCCGCCTAGTTTTGACATAAGTTTAAAAAGATGAACTATCTGGTCTACGGTATACGGCTCAACCGATTGCTGACCGTCCCTCAAAGAAGTATCGGTAATCCATATATCCTGCGGCATATTCATCGGCACACGTCTGTGGTTAAAA
>JAZQHI010000099.1:0-15623 GCA_045540535.1 Acutalibacteraceae bacterium
CTCACAGAACGACATGGCTACGATCCGACTTAGGTCTTATCGAGGGCGCCGGTGAGGGAGTGGGCCTTGGCCATGAGTTTTTGCGCCATGTTGAGCGTTGCCGACTTCTTTTGCATGTAATTGATATTTCGGGCAGCGAGGGCAGAGATCCTATTGAAGATTTTGAAAAAATCAATCACGAACTCGAGGTTTTCAGTAGCGAACTTATTAAACGCCCTCAAATAGTTGTAGGAAATAAATGCGACTTAACCGACGAAGAAGAGGTGGCTCGCATACAAGAATATTTTGAAAGCCGCGGATATAAATTCTTTCCAATAATGGCGGCTATTGCCGAAGGTACTGACGAACTTATAAATTACGTTGCGGCAGAACTTCAAAAATTACCACCTATACTTAAATATGAGGCAGAGCCTAAGCCTGAACCTGTGGTTAAGACTAATAACCGCGACTTTACTGTCAGAGAATCAAACGGAATTTTCTATGTCGAAAATTGCGATTGGCTTGATGATATAATGAACAGAGTTGACCCTGATGATTACGAGTCACTGCAGTATTTTGAAAGGGTACTCCGTCAAAGCGGAATTATTGACGCTCTTGAAGATGCAGGCGTTAAAGAGGGCGACACTGTAAATGTTTTAGATGTTGAATTTGATTTTGTAAGATAGGGTTGAGGAGTTACGAATGGATAATCCTAATTTGTTAAGCCCGTCGGTACTTTGTTTTGTTGGTGATGCGGTTTATGGACTATATGTCAGAACGGCTCTGGCAGAAATTAACCGACCTTCAGGTGAGTTGCACCGTTTGTCAGTTAAACTTGTTAACGCTTCTGCTCAGGCAAGGGCATACGCTTTATTAGAACCGCAACTTTCCGAAAAGGAAATCAGTGTTTTTAAAAGAGGACGTAATTTTCATACATCTTCAACCCCTAAAAACGCATCCAACGGCGAATACCATACCGCAACGGGACTTGAATGTTTGTTTGGTTTTTTGTACCTTTCAGGTAATACCGAAAGAAGCGAAGAACTTTTTCAAATTATATGGCAAGATTATTGCCAGAGTAATCAAGAGGTGTAACAAATGAAACTTAATGTAAAACTTACTGTTCTTATAGGTTTTGCCTTTTTATCTATAAGCGCTTTTTGGCAGATGTACGATAATTTGGTGCCCCTTATTCTTACCAATACGTTTAATATGAACGAAACGGTTTCGGGTATTATTATGGCGGCGGATAATATTTTAGCGCTGTTTTTATTACCGCTTTTTGGCGGTATTTCCGACCGCAGTAATTTTAAAATCGGCAAAAGAAAACCCTTTATTCTTTTTGGTACAATCGCGGCAGTATTGCTTATGATGGGATTACCTGTTCTTGATAACAGTTATTTTGCTGCCCCTGCTCTTTGGAAACTTGTATGTTTTATTGTACTTTTAGGATTTTTGC
This sequence comes from Acutalibacteraceae bacterium, assembly GCA_045540535.1. Classification (GTDB taxonomy): domain Bacteria; phylum Bacillota; class Clostridia; order Oscillospirales; family Acutalibacteraceae; genus UBA737. The sequence continues at coordinate 1,439 of JAZQHI010000099.1, forward strand.
TTATATCAATGGGCACATACCGCAGCCCTGCCGTTGCTTTAATGCCTGACGTTACACCAAAACCGTTAAGAAGTAAAGGTAACGCTATAATTAACCTTATGGGCGCGGTTGGTGGAATACTTTATTTAATCGCTAATTCGATTCTTTATTCAAAAAGCCGAACCGAAGGGCTCGCGCATATTAATTATCAACCCATATTTATAATCGTGGGTATTATAATGTTAGCGGCGCTCTTTATTATAATGTTTTTTGTAAACGAGCCAAAACTTCGCGCTATACAGGCTGAGCACGAAAAAGCCCACCCTGAAGAAGAACTTACGGTTGAAACTGATGACGGCGGCAAAAAAATGCCAAAAGAAGTTAAGAAAAGCCTCATATTTTTACTTTTATCGGTTGCATTCTGGTATATAGGTTATAATGCAATTACTACATGGTTCAGTGTTTATGCAACACGCGTTTGGGATATGGCACCTGGTGAAGCGAGCCTTTGCCTTACAGTTGCTATGGCGGGCGCGATTGTAAGTTATATACCCGTTGGTAATATTGCAAGTAAAGTCGGACGTAAGGTAACAATTAAGTTTGGCGCGGCTGTATTGGCGCTTTGTTTCTTTATTGCGTTTGTTTATACTCTATTGTTCAGTCACTTCCATTGGTCGCTTTATATCCTTTTTGTAACGGTTGGTGTTGCTTGGGCGGCTATAAATGTTAACAGTTTGCCAATGGTTGTAGAAATGTGTTCTGGAAGCGAAGTTGGTAAGTTTACAGGTTTTTACTATACTTTCAGTATGGCGGCGCAAACCGTAACACCTGTGGTAGCAGGATTTTTGCTTAGCAACATAAGTTATAAAGCCTTATTCCCTTATGCTACTATTTTTGTTGCGGCATCGTTTGTTACAATGTGTTTTGTAAACCACGGTGATACTAAACCTACTTCTAAAAAAAGTCTGCTTGAAAATTTTGATGTTGAGGATTGATTTTTAATGCTTATTTTCTTAATTATAATAGCAGTTTTTGCTGGAATATTGCTGTTTATGGCAATGCCCTCTATTAGACGTCACCCTGACAGAAAACTGCTTTCAGGACTTTTTATAGCCCATCGCGGTCTTCATAACAGCGAAATACCCGAAAATTCAATTCCTGCATTTTTAGAAGCCGCCGCAAACGGTTTTGCTATTGAAAATGATATTCATTTGACAGCCGACGGTGAGATAGTTGTTTTTCACGATGGCACGCTTGAGCGTATGTGCGGAATTTCGCGCAAGATAGAAGATTTAACCTTAGCCGAAATTAAGCAATGCCGCCTAAAAGATACAAACGAAAGAATTCCTACTTTAAAGGAATGTCTTGATGCGATTGACGGCAGGGTGCCTCTACTTATAGAATTCAAGTGCGACACGATTAATTGCGGTAAACTTTGTGTAAAAGCAAACGAGATTTTAGAAAATTATAACGGCAAGTATTTTATACAGTCCTTTAATCCTGCAGTGCCAACTTGGTATAAAAAACACCGCAAGGATGTTTTAAGAGGCCAACTTGCTATGTATTATAACGGCAAAAGTATAGTTAAGCATTTGGCAAGTTCTTTTTTGTTAAACTTTGGCGCAAGACCTGATTTTGTGGCTTATGACCAGTCCGAGTGGGGACGTGTGAGTTTTAAAATACAGCGTTTATTAGGCGCAATGCCTGTTGGTTGGACATTCCGTTCTCAGAATGAGATTGATACAAAAAAGCATTGTTTTAAAACGTTTATCTTTGAAAACTTTATACCTAAGAAATAAAAAAAGTAGGTTCTTTTGAACCTACTTTTTTTAATGTGCATCATTATTCAACAAATAGTGTAACATTTTATCGGGGTTTTCTAAAAAACTTTTGGTTATTTGGTAATGCTTTGTGCTTTTATAGTCTACTGATTTGATTCCCGATTGCGAAAATTCAAGTATTTCAGCATTCGGAAAGGTCATAAGAATAGGGGAATGGGTGGCTATTATAAACTGGGAATCTTTTTTAACCAATTCGTTTATTTCCACCATTAAAGTAAGCAATCTCATAGGCGAAAGTGCGGCTTCGGGTTCGTCTAAAATATAAAGTCCGTTGCCGAAAAAGCGGTTTTGTACAATAGAAAGAAAACTTTCACCGTGGGACTGATTGTGCAGTGATACACCGCCGTAACTTTCAATTACTAACGGGTCAAAAGATGGGGCTTTATCCATATCGTCAATATTAGTTGCCACGTTATAAAGACTTTCTGCTCTAAGAAAAAAACCGTCCTTGGAATATCCGCGTCTTGCAATTTCAATATGACTGAAAAGTTCTGAATGTGTGGCATTGGTAGAAAAGGTAAAGTTTTTAGAACCGCCCTCTGCATTAAAGCCGTAGGCTATAGCGATTGCTTCTAATAAGGTTGATTTTCCTGTTCCGTTTTCGCCCACAAAAAAGGTTACATTTGAAGAAAAGGTGAGTTTTTTCTCCTTTGATAAAAATTTTATTACGGGTAAACCGCTAAGGTATGAATCTTCCTTTAACTTATTATCAAAATAAATTTCAGATATATATTTCGCCGTCATAAATCACACTCACCCCTTAAATTACAGCGTGGTATAAGCAATAACTGTTTTAACTTTTTACTAAATTTTTTCGGCTTACCGTATATTCTATAACCCCTGTTACAGTTTCACCGTCTATCTGCATTGCGGTAGGGGTGTCGAATTTAACCGAAATACAATGCCCCTCGTGAACATCTATGTATTTTTTGTATTCTACGTGTGTGCCCTTAAATATTGTCGGAAACAGGGTAAGGAGTCTAAAAATACTTAAACTATGCGCCACAATGGTAGTAACTGTTTCAGCCTTGTTGTTTCGGTCCTGAGTAGGCGCAATCATCATACCGCCGCCAAAATATTTACCGAGCATAGTAGGTGTTAACCAAACTTTTTTATAGCGGTATTCTTTACCGTCAACATTGACAACGGCACTTGTTGGTTTATAAACAAATAAAAGGCTTTTAATCGCAGCAAGGGTGTAATTTGCCTTTTTACCGAGGCTTTTAAGGCGGTTCATTTCCCTACAACAACAACCGTCCAACCCAAATCCTACTCCGTTTATAAAACGGTATCCCTGACCATCAATATTAACTTCCGGTAAATTTTTAATGTATTCATTTATTTTAACAGGGTTTTCTTTATCTGTTATCCCGATATCCTTTAAAAAGTCGTTGCCGCTTCCCGAAGCACAGTAAAAAATATCGGATTTAATATCAAATTCGCTGATATTGTTTATAAATTTATTAAGTGTACCGTCGCCACCGCAGACAATGATTGCGGCATCTTTTTCTATATCAGAAAGGAATTTACCGAAATCTTCAATTTCGGTAAGATTACAAAAAACCTTTTCGTCTATATCGGAAAAAAAGGGGATATTTTCTAATATTTCTCTGCCTGTTTTTTTACCTGCCAAGGGGTTATAAAGAATGTAATATTTCATATTATCCGCCCTATTAAATAATCTTTTATTTAATATAACATCTTTTTCGGGTTTGTTCAAGAATTTTGTTGAATTATGATTTTTATGGTGCTATAATCTAAGGCGAAAGGGGTAGATGATATGAAAAAATTTCTCTTAACACCAAATGTTAACAGTTATAAGGCTAATTTGCATTGCCACAGTAATATTTCGGACGGAAGACGTTCGCCGCAAGAACTTAAAAAAATGTATAAGGATAAAGGCTATTCGGTACTCGCTATTACCGACCACGAAATCCTTTTAGACCATTCAGATATGAATGACAGTGATTTTTTATGCATTACGGCCTATGAAATGGCTATAAATGACCATAATGTAAACTTGCGAAATTTTAATTTTGTAAAAACCTGTCATATAAATTTTTATTCTAAAGACCCCCACAAAACCGAAATAGTTTGCGCTAATCCCGATTATTTTGCGCCTAATATGAATTGGTGTAAATCCGAAGAATTAAAGGCTAAAAGAAAGTATACGGGCGCACCTATGTATTGCCCGCAATACACACCCGACTGTATAAACGAAATTATTAAAACCGCTAAGGAAAACGGGTTTATTGTAACTCTTAATCATCCGCATTGGTCACAGGAAAGTTTTGAACAACTCGCGCAGTATGAGGGTATGTTCGCAATGGAAATTTTTAATAACAGCGCTTACACGCAGGGCTTTGAAGAGCATACTTCGGCTGTTTACGATATGATGCTTAACCATAATAAGCGTATTTTTTGCGTTGCTACTGACGATAATCATAACGTTCATCCCGATACTAGTGTTTATTCAGATTCGTTTGGCGGTTTTACTGTTATAAGGGCGGAAAGCCTTACTTACGATAATATTTACAACGCACTCCAAAAGGGTGATTTTTACGCTTCTACAGGTCCCGAAATTAAAGAACTTTATATTGAGGACGGTAAGGTTTATATAAAAACCTCACCTGTTAAAAAGATAAATGTTACAGGCGGCAACCGTTGGACTAACTGCAAATTTGCCGAAATGGAAGAATATATTACCGAAATTTCTTTTAATTTAGATAATGTATGCGATTATTTCAGAATAGAAATAACCGATGAAAAGGGCGGAAAAGCCTTTACAAATGCTTATTTTAAGGATGAACTGTATGGATGAGATTGAATGCAAGCGCACTAAGTTTGCTTGTTATTTTACATATCTTGCAATGTCATCTATCTTTAGTTTGCCACCGCTTTTGTTCGCAACATTCAGGCAAATGTACGGAATATCATATACACGGCTAGGCTCTTTGGTGCTTGTTAACTTTTGTACACAACTAGGCATTGATTTGGTTTTCAGTTTTTTTAGCAAATATTTTAATATACACAAAACTATCAGATTAATGCCGTTTATTACAGCGTTAGGACTTTGTGTATACGCTATAATTCCGACTATGTTCCCGCAACACACCTATGTAGGTCTTGTAATAGGAACCTTTATTTTTTCTGTATCGGCGGGGTTAGGAGAAGTGCTTGTTAGTCCTGCTATCGCGGCGCTACCGTCCGATAATCCCGATAGGGATATGAGTATGCTCCATTCACTATACGGTTACGGATTTGTGGGTGTAGTAATTATCAGCACTTTATTTCTTGAGTTTGTGGGCAGGAAATATTGGATGTATCTCACGCTGTTTTGGGCAATACTTCCGGTAATTGCTTCACTAATGCTATTCTGCGCAAAACTTCCTGATATGAATATGGAGCAAAGCAATAGCAGTACTGTAAACTCAAAGTACAGAACAAAAGGCATAATGCTTTGCATGGCATGTATCTTTTTGGGTTCTTGCGCTGAGAACACAATGTCCAACTGGATTTCTGCATTTACAGAAAACGCTTTAAAGATACCAAAAATATACGGTGATGTTTTTGGTATGGCGTTATTTGCGATACTTTTGGCTATAACAAGAACTTTGTATGCTAAATACGGCAAAAACATTCACAAAGTTTTGATGTTCAGTATGTCGGGCGCTGTAGTGTGCTATATATTGGTGGCAGTTTCTCCAAGTAATGTGGTTTCCCTTATTGCCTGCGTGGCTTTGGGTGTTTGCACATCTATGTTGTGGCCGGGTACACTCATTTTTATGGAAGAAAATATTTCGGGTGTTGGAGTTGCGGCGTATGCTTTAATGGCTGCAGGCGGCGACTTTGGCGCATCTTTTGCACCGCAAACTTTAGGTATTATAATTGACAGTATTTCTGTATCTCATTGGGCGCAAAAATTGGGTAACACACTGCTACTCACTCCCGAACAGGTAGGGTTTAAAGTTGGGATGTTGCTTGTAACTGTTTTCCCGATTTTAGGTGTGGTTTTACTGATTTATATGAAAAAGTTTTTTAAAAAGAATTAGAACAAAGGGCATTTCGCTGTATTTCGGGCGAAGTGCTTTTTTATATGTCAGAATTTACATATTGCACGAGAAAATAGATATATAGTAACATATTAGTAAAAACATTTTTCAAATATTTTCTGTTAACAGCGAAATTTACAAGATTAAAATTTTCATATATTGGGGTTATATGGAAAATATTAATAAATATGGACTATTTGTGGGTTTGGCCTCAAATCAAAATATCTTTATTAGTGAAAAAATCTATATTTTCTTTAATTATTGCATTTATTTTTGGTTATTATAATGTTATAATGATTACAATGATACTATTGGGCGAAGTTTTTTGGTTATTCTACAAACGATAACCATTATACATACTTTTGGGGAGTGAATGCGAATGAATAAAAAACAGAATTATTTTATTTGCGGTTCTGACGCTAAGTTTACTTTAAATTCTGATTATTGTACCGATAAAGTTGATTTGCTTGTTAACGCCTGTGGTATTAATGAATTAAATTCGCTTAACAAAAATTATGAAATGTATAGACCAAAGGGAAGAACGGATTATCTTTTAATGTATGTTGATGAGGGTGAGTGTTCTTTCCGTATAGATAATGACGCTTTCTTTGTTCCTGCAAATTCTTACATACTTTTTAAACCCGGTCAATCGCAGTATTATTCACATCCTGTAGGTAAAAGAACGCGTATGTTCTGGATTCATTTCACAGGCAGTGCAGTTGAAAAGTTTCTTAAAGAGAATAATATTGAAGAACCTTTTGCACAACTTTTCAATAAACCGATTTATCTTCATTCAACAATTTATAAAATGATAACCGAGTTCAGACACCCGACAAAATTCTGTCAGGAAATATGCAGTAATTATTTAAAAATATTTTTAAATTATATTGGTTCTGCCCTTATTGATAATAAGGTTGAATATGTTGTAAACGAAAAACTTAAAAAAGTTATTAAAAGTATTGAAGATACTTATAATCAAAACTTACCCATTGAATATTATGCTAAGGTTTACGGCTGTTCTGTAAATCAGTTTACAAATATTTTCAAAAAAGCGTTGGGACGAACCCCTAGGGTTTATATAACAGAACTAAGGCTTAGCACTGCCGAAAATTTGTTACTCGGCGGAAATATGAGCGTTAAAAAGATTTCAGAATCTGTGGGGTATGAAGATTCACTTTATTTTTCAAGAATATTCAAGAGCAAATACGGTTGCTCGCCAAAAATATTTAAGGAATTGCATATAGGACGTTAGATATTTTTAATTATTACGGAGGTTCGCAATGAAGCGGATATTTTCTATAATTATTATTTTGGGATTTTTGCTTAATACTGTTTTTGTGGCTAATGCGGAAGAGGTAGAGAATAGTGCAGCAGATATATCTGCTGATATTTTGCAGGCAGATTCAGAGCCGATTTCGTATTACGATTATGAAAAGGCATTGACTTTAAATAGCGCAGAAAACATTGTAAATATTGATATTGGTGAAACGAAAAATTTGGAAACCGAAAGTGTGCTTGAGTACACCTTTACTGTGCCGACCTCTGCTAAATACGGAATGTTTATAACCTACAATGCAAGTAAAACCAAAGGTGACATCGGGTTATCTTTAAAAATAGACGGTGTTCATTATTTTGAGGAAATGTCGGGTATAGAACTTCCTGTAGTGTGGACAAATTTAGGGGATATTAAAACCGATACCTACGGTAACGAGTCAGCGCCCGAACAGGTAAGGTGGGACGGTTTTGTTACCCACTGTGTCAATGATTTGAAAGGGGTTAATCTAAACCCTTATGAATTCGGCATTACCGCGGGTGAGCATAGATTGTCACTTGAAGTTATTGCAGGCGAGTTTATATTAAAGTCCATTAGTTTTGCGCCGATTGAAAGCGTTAGTGAATATAAAGATTATATTTCCGCTTTTAAAAATAATAAAAACAGCAATGCTAAACCAATAATTATTGAGGGTGAGGATGCTTTATATAAAACCGATAAATCACTTATTCCAAAATCTGATAACAGCGATCCTTCACTAAGTCCTGCCAGTTATTCTAAAACAGTTCTTAACACAATCGGATTTAACAGTTGGAATTCGTCTGACGAAGCACTTACCTGGAAATTTAAAGTTGCGGAGAGCGGATTTTACAAAATAGGATTTAAATTTAAGCAAAGCGAATCGGTTAACAATATTTCCTACAGAAAACTGCTTATTGACGGCAAACTGCCATTTAAAGAGGCAGAATCTATAGAGTTTAATTACGGAAACGGTTGGCAGTACAGCGAATTTGAAAAGAAAGACGAAACGCCATATCTTATCTATTTAGAAAAGGGCGAGCACACACTTTCTATGTATGCTACACTGAGTTCTACTGCGGAATATTACAGAAGACTTGAAAAAATAGTTGAAGACCTCGGTGATATTTACATAAACGTTTCAATGATAACGGGTGAATCGCCCGATAAAAACCGCGACTATGATTTATTCCGCCAGATACCTGACCTTAACGAAAAACTGCAAAGTAATTATGACGGAATAGTTGCTTTGGCGGATGAAATGAATGAATTTACAAATATGTCGGGTAGTTCAATGATTGCGGCGCTTAAAAATATGGCCAGAGTTCTTAAATCTATGATTGATAACCCTTATACCGCGCAGAGATATCTTACTGACTATTATACTAATTATACAAGCGTTGGCGGTTGGCTTTATGATATGAAATCAATGCCACTATCCCTTGACAGAATTATTTTGTCTTCGCCTGAGAGCGAAAATGTGAACATAAAGTCAGGCTTTTTTAGTAAACTTTCCTTTGGTATAAAGCGTTTTATCAGTTCTTTTATGACCGAATATAATACCCTTGGAACTGTCAGTGCAGATGGCCCTACGATTAAAATCTGGGTTAACTGGGGCAGAGATCAAGCCGAAATACTCGGTAATATGATTAATGACGATTTTACGGCAAAAACGGGCATAAACGTAAAACTTGAAATTGTAAATGCAGGAATAGTTAAGGGTATTCTTGCAGGCAATCCTCCCGATTTATCACTCCACATGGCGCGTAGCGAACCTGTTAATCTTGCAATGCGCGATGCACTTTACGATTTGACCGAGTTTAAGGATTTTGAGAATATCAGCAAGCGTTTTGCCAAAACGGCTTGCGTGCCTTACACTTATAAGGACGGTATTTACGCTTTGCCGGATACCCAGTCTTTCTACATAATGTATTGCCGTACCGATATTCTTAGTAAATTAGGGATTGAAATTCCAAAAACTTGGGATGAGTTTATTGATGCTACGGTAACAATACAGCGAAATAATATGCAGGTTTGGTTGCCTTATTTAAAAATAACTGCCGCAACAACTGTTAATACGGGTGTTGGCGGACTTAGTCTTTTCCCAACTCTTGTGCACCAAAACGGTCTTAGAATGTACAACGCCGACGGTACTGCAAGTACTTTGGGCGAAGAAGATATTTTACCTGTTTTTGAAAACTGGACTAAATTTTATACCGATTACAAACTTCCTAAAGAGGTAAGTTTTTATAACCGTTTCAGAATTGGTACTATTCCGTTGGGAATTGAACAGTACACCGTTTATCAAACCTTGGTTAATGCAGCACCCGAAATCAGCGATGATTGGACTGTGGCAGAAATCCCCGGTGTAAAAACCGAAAACGGTACAATTAATAACGCCGTTGCAGGTTCGGGAACGGGTTGTGGAATAATTAAGGGTACTAATAACGAAGAGTATGCTTGGGAATTCCTTAAATGGTGGACCGACAGTGCTACCCAACTTAAATATTCCGACAGTGTTGAAACTGTACTCGGAACCCTTGGCAGAGTGGCATCGGCTAATATAGAAGCCGTTTCCGAAATGTCCTGGAAAAAGCAGGATTTAAGCACAATACTTTCTGCCTGGGAAAACGTTGAAGAGGTTGAGGAAGTACCTGGAAGTTACTATTTAACGCGTGCAGTTGATCAGGCTTATTGGGCAGTGGTTAACGGAAATTCTACTCCTAAAGAGGCTCTGATGAATTGGAGTAAATTTGCAAATAACGAAATCGAAAGAAAAATCAAAGAATACAGTGAAGGACAGGGGGATTATTTATGAAAACTAAAACAGTTAAAAAAAGCCGTTTTCGTAACGAATCATCTCTGTATGTAATGTTAGCACCCTTTACGGTAATGTTTTTCATATTTTTGGTTTTACCGATAATTTCATCAGTGGTTTTAAGTTTCACGTCTTTTGATATGATACATAAACTTGATTTTGTGGGACTCCAGAACTATTTCAGAATGTTTGTTGATGATGAAGTTTTTGTTACAACTATAAAAAACACTATTCTGTTTTCAATTTTTACAGGTCCGTTCGGATTTATGCTTTCCTTTGTGCTAGCGTGGTTTATTAATGAATTTAAACCCTTAGCGCGCACTTTTTTGTCATTTCTTTTCTATGCACCTGCTCTTGTAGGTAACGCTTATTATATTTGGCAGATTGCATTCAGTAATGACTCTTACGGTTATATAAACAGCATTTTGCTTTCAATGAATATTATCACCGAGCCGATTTCTTGGCTAAAAAATGAGGTCTATGTTCTGCCTGTTATTATGATAGTACAACTCTGGCAGAGTATGGGCGTATCTTTCCTTGCCAATATTTCGGGTCTTCAGAACGTTAACGCCGAACTTTACGAAGCGGGCGCTATTGACGGTATAAGAAGCCGTTGGCAAGAACTTTGGTATATAACATTACCTGCTATGAAGCACATGCTTTTGTTCAGTGCAGTTATGCAGATACAGTCAAGTTTTACGGTTGGCACTATTGCTGTTGAACTTGCCGGTTACCCAAGTGTTGGTAACGCTGCCGATACAATGGTGGCATATATGACCGATGTCGGTACTGTAAGATACGAACTTGGCTATGCGTCAGCAATAGCGGTTTGCCTGTTTGTTATTATGGCTTTTACCCGTTGGCTTATCGGTAAAGTTTTAAACAGTGTGGGACGTTAGTAAAAGAGGGGGATTTTAGTGATTTTTGAAAAAATAATTAAAAACAAACCTTTTCAGTCATTTTCAATAAAGTCAACCTCTGCTGTGAGAAGATACACGCGTTCTAAAGTAGGCAATTTCTTCTATTTTTTCTTTTTAATTGCCGCAGGTCTTTTTTCGGTGTTACCTCTAATTTACTGCGTAACAACCTCATTTAAACCTATTGATGAACTGCTTAAATTCCCACCAAGTCTTTTCTTTGTTGAAAGACCTACTTTGCAAAACTATCTTTCTTTACCAAACCTACTTTCAAACTTAAAAATACCCCTTTCAAGATATGTATTTAACAGTGTGTTTGTAAGTGTGGTAACTACAGTACTATATGTAATTATTGCGGCTATGGCGGCTTTTGTGTTGGCGAAAAGTCAACTTAAAATAAGAAAAGTTTATTTTAATATCGTGCAGTACGCTTTACTTTTTACTGCTTATACATTGGCAGTGCCGCAATATTTGATTTTCTCAAAACTTGGTATGATAGATACATATTCCGTATATATTTTTCCGCACCTTGCTACAACAATGGGTGTATTCCTTATGAAACAGTATATGGAGGGTTATATACCCGATTCACTTATTGAAGCCGCAGGTATGGACGGTGCAGGCAATTTCAGAATATTTTTCCAAATTGTGTTTCCAATTGTAAAACCTGCGTGGTTAACACTTACATTATTCAGTTTCAGGGATATATGGGCGGCAGTTCCGCAAGGAACAATTTTTTCGGAACAACTAAAAACACTGCCTATGATTATGGCACAGATAACTGCGGGCGGTATAGCCCGTTCGGGAAGCGCTATGGCAGTTACGGTTATAATGATGATACCGCCGATTTTAGTATATCTTGTTTCACAGAGTAATGTTGTAGAAGCAATGTCCAGTGCGGGTATTAAGGGGTGAGATATATGAAGTTTGTAAAAATTATCACATCGCTTATTTTAACCGTTTTAATCTTAGCGGCAAGTTTGGGCGTAAGCGCGGCAACCGCTACCGATTCACCCGAAATTTCATACGAATCTTATACCTATTGGCAAGATTATGCAGGTAAAGAAAAGTACGAAGTTTACTGTAAGCCTATGTATTCACCCGAATTTGCTATTGATGCAAAATATCTTGGTGTGGCAGAACTTGAAAAGGTAAAAGATATTTGTACCGATACGAAGGGTAATATCTATATACTTGACAGCGGTTACGGTATTATATACGTGCTTGACAGCAAGTATAACTACAAAACTAAAATTGAGGTAGTTAAAAGAAACGAAGAGGAGTTTTATTTCGATAACGCGAGCGGTCTGTTTGTAACGGATGACGGAACAATACTTATTGCTAATACCGATTATCAGACCGTTTTGGCAACCGATATAAACGGTAATTACAAATACGAATTGGTTTTGCCTGAAAGTAATATAATTCCCGAAGATTTTACCTATAATCCGATAAAAGTATCGGTAGATTCACGCGGATATACATATATTTTGAGCCAAGGCTCTTTTTACGGCGCGCTTCTTTATTCGCCCGATAATGTATTTTTAGGCTTTTTCGGTGCTAACAAGGTTGCAAGCAGTGTTGGTGAAACGATAGTAAGTTTTGTGACCGAGTTGTTTATGACTAACGAAAAACACGCCGCTTCGGACAGTAAGGTGCCGTATCAGTTTGTTGATTTGTGTATTGATAACGAGGATTTTGTTTACACCGTAACAGGTATGACCGATGCATCTTCAATCGAAGTTCAAAAAGATCAGGTCAAACGTTTTAGTCCCGGCGGCGCAACGGTTCTGGGAGATGACGGTTTTAACTACGCCGATGCTACGGTTTCCAAGGTTTTAAATGTTGTAAAAGCACAGGACCTTTTGGGAATTGCGGTTGATGAAAACAATTTTGTTTACGTAGTGGATTCAACCTATGGCAGAGTATTTGTTTACGATAGCGAAAACCAAATGCTTTGCGCGTTTGGCGGCGGTATAGGCAGAGGAAACGCTTTAGGTACTTTCAGTCTGCCCTCTGCAATAGAACTCAACGGCGATGATGTTCTTGTGGCGGACAGTGAATTAAACCGAATAACTGTCTTTAGTATTACCGAATACGGCGCACTTGTAAAACAGGCGTCGGTTAAGGTAAATTCTGGCAGATACGGTGACTGTAAAGAAGATTGGTTAAAGGTGCTCTCGCTTGACAGTAACAGCCAGTTGGCATATAGAAGCCTTGCTAAAATCTATAATGCAGAAGAAGATTATGAAAAAGCATTAGAATATGCAAAAATCGGTTACGATAAACCAACCTATTCTTTAGCATTTAAAAATACAAGACGCGTATTTTTAGCAAAATATTTTTCGGTTATATTTATTTGTTTAATACTTCTGGTCGTTGGTATTTTTGTGCTTTCATATTACCTTAAACGGAAAAATATAACACTTATAAAAAACCAAAAGACCAAAACGCTTTTAAACAGCATTTTGCATCCGTTTGAAAGTTTTGAACGGGTAAAGTATAAAAACGAGGGCTCGGTAATAGGTTGCTTCATAATAATTATTCTTTATTATTGCACATCGGTACTTAAAACTACCGCAGGCGGTTTTCTGTTCACCGATTACGACCCATCCGATTTCAATTCGCTTTTGGTACTGCTGCAAACGTTTGGGGTTGTATTTCTTTGGACAGGACTTAACTGGGCGGTTTGCACCTTGTTTGGCGGTATAGGCAAATTAAAAGAAATTTTTGTTGTAATTTCCTATTCGCTGCAACCACTCATTATTTCTAATGTGATTTTCCTTGTATTATCCAATGCTTTTGTTGCAAGCGAGGTAGGATTCCTTACAGTTATATCACTTGTGGCTACGCTTTATATGTTAATAATGGTGGCTGTCGGCAGTATGAAGATACATGATTTTTCATTCGGACGTTTTGTAGCAACGGGAATTCTTTCGCTTTTTGGAATTGCAGTAGTTGTTTTCTTAATTTTTATTGTTTTAACACTTATTCAACAGTTCGGCGGATTTTTAATTACGATTTTCAGTGAAGTTTTTTACTCTTAAGGAGGGGTAAATATTGAATAAAACAAGATTTTTAAAGTTAATATTTGCCTTGTGCGCTTTGGCGGTCTGCCTTTGCTCCTGCAAAACTGCTGAAATTGAAAATCCTAATTATAAACTGCCAAAAGATTTGTCGGCGGATGCCGATTTTAAAGTAGCAGAGAATGATACATATATCCTTGAGTATATGAGTGAATATGCATCAGTTGCTCTTAAAGACAAAACGGGCAACACCGTTTGGAG
>JAZQHI010000100.1:0-2077 GCA_045540535.1 Acutalibacteraceae bacterium
CCACCGGTTGAACCCTCAACCTTTACAATAAGACCAATACCTATGCCGTCCAAAATGCCACCGCAAACGCAACAAAGAATTATATCTTCACTAAATTTAGGCATAAAACTTGTAACTTCCAAAAAAACTGATAGAAACACAATTCCGACAATAGTTTTAAAAACCGAATTTTTTCCTAAAAAACGGTAGCCCAAAACGAAAAGAACTGCGTTACATGCAAGGTTAGTAACCGATAAAGGAATTTTAAATAAGTGAAGTAAAATAGTTCCTAATGTGCCCACACCGCCTGAAGACAGATTAAATGGCACCAAAAACAAATCCAATCCCGCAGCGACAAAAAATGAGCCGATTATAACAAATGCATATTCACGAACTAATTTTTTCATACTTTATCCCAACATTTCAAGCAATTTTCTGCGCGCATCGTCAACCTTTTTAGCGTCACTTTCATAATCGCTGAAATCGCGGCAAACCAAATCTAAAATTTGCTCTGCCTTTTCGGGAGATTTTTCACCTAAAATTTTAAGTAATTCGTAATCATATATACCGCAGCGCTGTGCATGACCTCTTACAGAATATTGCGGACCGTTATTTACGGGATAAACGATAAATGAGTTACCTCCCGGGAATTTTCTGCCACGGGACGCGCGGTAACAAGCCTCACCCCAAGTTTCCTCATTATGTAAATGATAACCAAAATGCAAGAAACCGGGAGTATTGTATTTATAGCACATATAAATTATAAGTCGGCTCGCGCTAATCGGTAAGTCTATTACGTGGTTCATCATTTTTCCTGCAGGATATCCGCAAGAATAAATCCAGAGTTTTTCGCCGCATTCCTGTAAAGTTTTAAATTCCTCAATATACTTTTCATAAATTGCCTGCTTTACTACCCAGATATCTAAAGCACCTGCGATTTCGGGTGTTTCTACAGGGTCGTTAATAATTACGCCAGGTAAAAATTTGCGGCAAATAGCACCGAGTGCTCTGTAAGAAGGCGCGGTTCTGATCTGAGGTTCATCAACCAAGCACTGCATATACTTATTCTGCCAATTATTTCTTTCGATACATTTTTTAACACCTGTAAAATAAAGTTTTAACTGGCGATATGCTTCTATTGAAGTAACATCAACCTTATCCCACAAAAGATAAAGTTCAGGTTTATTCCAAGCCTCCCACTCAACGCAAAATCCGCCCATAACATAGCGCATACCCTTTTTAAGCGCTAAATTACCAACCTGTTCTGCGCGTGTAAAATCAAAATCGATAACCTTACCATTTTCGTCGCGAATAGGTTCGCCGCGCGGTATCATTAAAACATCGCTTCTGAGATCCAACTGGTTATCAATATAATTACCTAAAATCTCAAAATAGCGTTCTGACCACTGTTCAACATTATGCTGTGCGGGAATTTTATCGTAATAAATCCAGTTAACACTGTGAAATTCCGAATCGTTAAGGCAAGGAACCACTGTGTTGTAAACCTTCAAATATACAGGAACAATTATTTCCTCATTATTAATTGTAAGTTTAATATTACCGTTATATTCCCCTACTTTAGCATTTTCAGCAACATTTAAACGAATGAAAAATCCGGCTCTTCCCGATACTAATTTATTATTTTCGGGCAAAAGCGTTACGTCATATACATCAAACGGGGCTTTTCGGGTAACAAAATCCTTAACATCATCGTAATTGTCGGTTGTTTCAAATGTTGCGGCACTGTTTCTGCCAACGTGTGCAGGAAACAGTTGGTAAACTACAGTTTCACACTCAAGACCTGAACTTGTAACTTCAAGAATCTCGCCGCCGTCCAATTTAATATCGGTTAAAACCTGAAAACAAACATCACTACCGCGTGCGGCATAGAGTTTTGCTTCTCCCTGTTCTTCAATAACCGTATCGGGATAAAGCCATTCGTTTTCTGAAAATATTCCAAATTTTGTAGTCATAATTATACAATCCTTTCACTTAAATTAAAAAACCGTTATTCCTTAATATTTGTTTTACTTTATTAATATCTACATTTCTGACACTTACGCCATCTTTAAGTGCTACGCCTCCCGCAACACCTGCC
>JAZQHI010000101.1:0-3455 GCA_045540535.1 Acutalibacteraceae bacterium
GTTTCTTCATTTTCTTCTGCTTTATAGTTTTCATCCTCTTGCAAACCGTCCTCAATGCTAGCCGCAGAAAGTCTTTTTTTAAGGGCATCCAATGCGCCTGTTGCATTGTTGTTAATTTTAATATCTTCTGTTTGGTTAATAATTTCTTCACTTGTCAACGCATTGGGCGAATGTTGATGTTTGGTTGAATTGGCAGGCAATTCGTCTTCAAAAATAAATTCAAAAGGCTCATAATTTTCGTCTTCATAAGATTTTTTCTTTTTAAACAGACTCATTTTATCCTCCTTTTGCGAACAACTTCGTACATAAGCACGCCTGCCGCAACCGAAGCGTTAAGCGAATTTATTTTTCCGCACATTGGTAAACTTATAATACCGTCACACTTTTTGGCGGTTAAAGTACCAATGCCGTTTCCTTCATTACCGATAACAAGCGCACAGGGAATATCAAAATCGGTTTTGGTATAATCATCCCCATCCATATCGGCACCGAAAACCCAAACACCGTTTTCTTTAAGAAAATCAATGGTATTTGCAATGTTTGTAACGCGAGCCACTTTCATATATTCAAGTGCACCGCTTGCCGATTTTGCAACCGTTGCGTTTAAAGAAGCACTTCTTCTTTTGGGTATAATAATTCCGTGCACACCGCAAGCCTCGGCACTTCGGATAATTGCACCTAAATTATGCGGGTCCTCAATTTCGTCACAAATTATTATAAAGGGTTTTTCGTTACGTTCTTTTGCTAAATCCAAAATTTCTTCTGGGGTAGAATATTCCTGACTTGCAACCATAACGGCAACACCTTGGTGATTTGCACCGCCGCAATAGTAATCTAACTTTTGGGGACTGATTTCTTTAATCAAAATCCCTTTTGCTTTGCATTTTGCGATTATTGCGGTTATACTGCCGCCGCTGACACCATGCGCTACTAAAAGGCGGTCAATCTCACGTCCTGAACGTACAGCCTCTAAAACGGGATTTCTGCCGCAAATAATACTTCCTATTTGTTCTGAATTTTTATTGTCCATTATTTTCAACTCAATCTGTAACATAATTATACATTATAAATTATAACACATATTTTTAATAAATGGAATAGTAAATTTAATAAATAATCGTAAAAAAATGGAAATAATAGTTTTGGAGGTAGACTATTATGCTAAATAAAAAAATTATAGAGGTTACGGGTTTTGAAGTTTTGGATTCGCGCAGTAATCCAACGGTTGCGGCAAGGGTAGTTTTAAATGACGGAAGCGTAGGTTTTGCGATTGCGCCTTCGGGAGCATCTACAGGTGAGTTTGAAGCCCACGAAAAGCGAGATAATGATAAAACCCGCTATTGCGGTAAGGGTGTTTTAAAAGCAGTGGAGTCGATTAATAAAGAAATTGCACCTAAACTTTTAGAACTGGAAAAAATAGACGTTAGAAAAATTGATGAACTTATGATTAAACTTGACGGCACAGAAAATAAGTCAAACTTAGGTGCAAACGCTATTCTTGCCGTATCTTTAGCGGCGGCAAAAGCGTTGGCTGTATCTTATAAAATGCCGCTTTATAGATATATCGGCGGTATAAATGGCGTAGTAACGCCGCGACCTATGATGAATATTTTAAACGGCGGTGCACACGCGGCGAATAACATTGATATTCAGGAGTTTATGATTATTCCTAATAACTGCACTTCTTTTAGTGAAGCGTTGCGAAAATGCAGTGAAATTTACCATACATTAGGTAAAATTTTAAAGGAGAGAAACAAAGCCACGGGTGTTGGCGATGAGGGCGGTTTTGCGCCTGACCTTTCTTCTGACGAAGAGGCTATTGAACTTATAGTTGAGGCTATCACAAAGGCAGGTTACACTACCGAGGAAATTAAAATCGGTTTGGATGTGGCTTCAAGCGAATGGTATCAGGATGGGGAATATCATTTGCCCAAGCGTGATAAAACAATGAGTGCCGAAGAACTTATAAATTACTATGAAACTTTGATTGAAAAATATCCCATTATCTCTATTGAGGACGGCGTTGCTGAAGAGGATTGGAACGGTTGGAAACTTTTAACCGACAACTTAGGTAAAAAAGTTCAACTTGTGGGTGACGATTTGTTCGTAACTAATACCGCAAGGCTTAAAAAGGGGATAGCAGAGGGCACTGCCAATGCAATTCTTATAAAACCTAATCAGATAGGCACATTAACCGAAACACTTGATGTTATAGAACTTGCACGTACGAACGGCTATTCGGTTGTAATTTCGCACCGTTCTGGCGAAACCGAGGACACAACAATCGCCGATTTGGCAGTAGCGGTAAATGCGGGTCAAATTAAAACGGGTGCACCTTGCCGAACCGACCGCGTAGCAAAGTATAACCGATTGTTGTTAATTGAAAATGAAATATAAAAATTTTTGTTTTATCTTGTAGGGACAGGCGTCCTCGACTGTCCGTTAAAATCAAAAAACTTTATGGGCGTTTTGGGACACGCGCCCCTACGAATCCTATAAAAAATTAAAATTATTGCTTTTTTAGAAAATATATGGTAAACTGATAGTGCCAAACTAACTGAATATTGTGTGAAATTGGGTGTATTTTCTTTTTTAGGAATAAGTACGCTTTATTTGGTTATTTCTATAGTCGGTATTGAATTTGATAAAAATGCAAATTCCACCGATTGTAGATAAGTGCGTTTGCACCCATTTCACATTGAGTTAGTTTGGCGACTATCGGAGTTTGCGTTTTTTGTGCGTCTGCTTCGGTAGGCGCACTTTTTATTTTATGGGGGTGGGAACATAAATAATGCGGATATATAAGTTTATGGAATTAAAAAAAAGGAGCGATTTTAAATGAGAAAAAGTAAAAAAACAATTTTAAAGAAAATTATTTTAATGTTGAACTGTGCACTGTTAGTTGCAATCTGCTTTTGTGCAACAGCAATGCCAGTGCAGGCCGCATCATATCCTTCGGTATTTTTAGATACTTCTATTTGGGGTGTGGATGCAAACAATTATGCAGGTGATGTAATTAGTTTAAAGTTTACATATTTTCCTTCATATAAAAATGAAAAATTATCATTATATGTTTATGATTCTGACGATAATTTAATGGCAACAGCCAATAGAAATTTCTCGAATTATACTATAAAAGAAATATCATATACAGTTACATGGGATACGGCAGATTACGAGCCAGGAACATATAAGGTGGTTATGGAAAAGCATTTTTATTCATTCCTTGAATGGCGAAAAACACCTACGGATAGTACATGGTATGTTACACTAAAAGATCCCGCATCAAAGCCGACTGATGGATGGTATTTAGAAAATAGTAAATGGGCATATTATGAAAACGGTTTAAAACTTACAAGTTGTTGGAAAGCAGATAGTAACGGATGGTGTTACTTAGGCACTGATGGTTATATGTTAACAGATACCTGGATTCAAGATAGTGTTGGTTGGTGTTA
>JAZQHI010000102.1:0-7849 GCA_045540535.1 Acutalibacteraceae bacterium
CAGTTGAAGAATACCTTGAAAAGAACCTTTCACATTGCTAAAATCACAATATAAGATTTCCTCTAGTTTATATTATACTGAAAACATTTCCAAATATCAACAAAATTAATGCCCAACTTTACGGTCTTTATAAAAAATTAATTATTTTTAAGATTTATGTTTACCCAGCACCCCGTTTTGAGCAAGAAATGTTAAATAATATGACCTGTTCGGTGAAATACAAAAGGGTTAAACATATATATAATAAAGGTGAATTAAGGTCACAAATATTTTGAAACGCTGCTTTTGTTTAACTTTTCTTTAGCCATATTCGGCGTTTCACCGCATAGGTTTTTATAAGCCCTTGTAAACGCGTGTATTGAGGAGTAACCTAGAATTTCCGAAACTTCGGTAACGCTTTTTTTGCGCAAAAGTTCGGTAGCCGCGTTCATTCTGAGCGCCGCGAAAAAGGCTTTAAGACTACCGCCCATTTTATCCGAAAAAAGATGGGATAAATAGGAATAACTGTAACCCGTATCGCCTGACAGTTGCTTTAAAGCATCAATTTTATAAACATTGTTTTTAAGGTAACTTACCATATAAAAAAGCAGACTGTCCTTAGTAGTTATGGTGCTGGTGTCGCCGTTGCGGTTTTCTAAAAAGCGGTTGCAAACCGTAGCGATTATATAGTTTAAAGCGCTTAGCGCCACCGCGGTGGATACCTCGTCCTTTTCCTTTTCGTAAAAAACACCGAGAACATCTGCAAAAGCGGACAAAAGGTCGGTAAATTCACCTGTTACGGAATTGTGGTTAAGTTCTATTCTTTCCCTCACTTTATTTAAAAGAACCGAAATCGGATTATTACTGTCAAGGGTGAAACCTAAGCAGTAAAATCTGAGCGGCGCTGTTTTTGAGGGTATAATCTGGTGCAAATCCCCCTTAAAGCAGATATGTATCTGACCGCTTTTAATGGGAATTCTCAAACCGTTGTGAATAACTTCCCCCTGACCGCTGTAAACAAAGGTTATCTCGTTGCAAACCTGTTCGTGCAAAGCGTTTACCTCGTCGGTAGTTTTACAGTGAACATCGGCAAACTGGTAAAGATTTAATCCGTTATGGCAAAAAAGTTTTTCTTTTCTATTTGTTTTAAAAGCGGCGAGATAGTATTTCTGTTCTCTTTCAGATAACGCGTTTTCCAATTTTACCACCCATTTAACATATTTTGCATTATTATTTTATCAAATACAGGATAAAAAAACAATCCTGCTTTATAATTTTTTTGAAAAATTCTGGGAGGAATTTATTATGAAAAAAAGAATTGGTATTATCGGCTTTGGTTGGATAGCAAGAGATGTTCACTATCCCAACTATTTAACTATTGCAGACGAGTGCGAAATCACCGCCGTTTGCGACATTAATCCTAAAGCAATTGAAAACGCAAAGGCAAAAACAGGCCTTGGTGACGATGCAATGTTCACCGATTATAAAGAACTTATCGACAGCGGTCTTTGTGACGCGGTTGATATTTGTACCCCTAATAATCTTCACTGCGAGATTGCAAAATATGCCCTTAATGCAGGTCTTGGCGTTAGTATGGAAAAACCCGCAGGCATTAACAACGCCGAGGTTAAAGAGGTTGAGGCTTTGGGTAAAGAAAAGGGTCTTCCCGTATTTATCTGCTTTACCTGGCGCCACAGAGCAACACTTCGCTTCCTTAAAGACCTTGTTGACGAGGGTACAGTTGGCGAAATTCACCACATCTTTATTAAATGTATCAAGGATTCGGCACTTTGGAAAGGCAGACGTCTTGAATGGCGTTTTGACAAAGCGCAGGCAGGTACAGGCGTACTTTGCGACCTGGGTTCTCACATGATAGACCTTCTTAACTGGCTTGGTACTGATGTTCAGGGTCTTCAGGCTAACTACGGCACATTTGTAAAGGAACGTCAAAAACTTGATTCTGACGATTGGGCAGAAGTTACTACTGATGACTGGGCAAACGTAATTCTTGACCTTAAAAACGGTTCCAGCGCAAACGTTATATTATCCCGCGGATGCGCTACCTGTTCGGCTCTTACCGAGGTTGAAATTTACGGTAAGGACGGTTACCTTAAATTCAACGAAAGCGAGGGCGCTAACATTACTATCCGCACTACAAGCGGTATTAAAGAAGTTCGTCCTTTGCCCGAAAGTTACGGCGACCCCAAACTTTTAAGACAGTGCAAATCCTTTGTTGATTTGCTCAACGGCAAGAGCGATAAATACACAACTACCGTTAGCGACGGTCTTAAAGCGCAGTACATACTTGACGCTGCCGAAATCGCAGGCAGAGAGCACCGCTACGTTAAATTAGAAGAAGTATTATAATGATTATAATTTAAAACAAGGGGATATTTTGTCCCCTTGTTTTGCCACATAAGAGTTTAAATTCAATTTCAAGGGGTGATTTCTTTGAAACATAAAATGGGAATAATCGGTTACGGCAATATGGGTTCGTGGCATGCAGAAAACGTAAACTCGCGCATAGATGAGTTAGAGGTTACCTGCGTTTATGATATAGACCCCGAACGCGCAAAAAAAGCCGAGGAAAACGGGCTTAAAGCATATTCTAGTGCGGAAGAACTACTGGCTTCGGATATTGATATTGTGCTTATTGCTACACCGAACAATTATCACAAATATTATTCTATACTTGCAATGGAATCGGGCAAGAATGTTGTTTGCGAAAAACCCGCCTGTATGAATAGCGAAGAATTGGAAGAGGTAATCGCCGTCAGCGAAAAAACAGGCAAACTTTACACCGTTCACCAAAACCGCCGTTTTGACAGCGACTTTGCGCGAATGAAAGAGATTATTGACCGCGATATGCTTGGAAAACTTTATTTCCTTGATTCCCGTCTTTACAGCAACCGCGGCAGTTCGGGCAGATGGCGCGCTACTTATGAAGCAGGCGGCGGAACACTTTACGACTGGGGCATACACATGATTGACCAGGCGCTTATGCTTATTAAATCAGAACCCCGTTACGTTTACGCCCAACTGCAAAGTGTGCGTTTCCCGAAAGTAGACGACGTTTGCCGTGTAAATATAACCTTTGATAACGGCGTGCGCGCTCAGATTATAGCAGACCTTTGGTGTTATATTGATGAGCCCCGTTGGCACTTGTCGGGTGACGACGGCACTGCTACAATTTATAAATGGTTCGGCAAAGAGGGTAAGGTTATAAAGGCTAACATTAAAGAGGTTGACTGGGAGCAGGGTTGTGTTTATACCCCGAACGGTCTTTCAAAAACTATGTGGCCACGACCCAAGGCAGAAATTACCGAACTGCCTTTACCCGAACCCGAAAAAATGCCCCGTTGGGAAGATTTTTACGAAAATGTAATTGATGTAATTGAAAACGGCGCGGAACAGATTGTAAAACACGATGAAGTCCGCCGTTCGATGAAGGTTATGATGGCGGCATTTGAGTCGGCGCGAACCAATCAAACCATTAAAATTTAATTCAGGTGACAAAAATGAAAAAAGTTGGCATTATTGACAGTTATATAAGCAATTTCCACTCTAACACTTACCACAAATTTTTCCGCGAGATTTTTAACGAAGAGGGCGGCGAAGAATATGTAATTACCCATATTTATGCAGTGACCGACCTTAGCCCCTCTACAAAAGAAACCACAGGGGAGTGGTGCGAGAAAACAGGCGCTAAAGCCTGCACTACTATTGAAGAGGTTTGTGACGCGGTTGACGTTATAATGGTATTAGCGCCCAACCACCCCGACCTTCACGAAGAACTTTGCAAAATTCCCTTCGGTAGCGGAAAACCCGTTTACGTCGATAAAACCTTTGCTCCCGATTACGAAACCGCTAAGCGCATTATCGACTACGGTAAGGCTCAGGGCGCTAACTTCTGGTCAAGTTCGGCTACAAGGTTTGAAAGTTCGGTACTACCTTACCTTAAAGGTGAAGAACAGACCTGCGAAAAGGTTACAATTATGAGCGGTAACACATTTGATATGTACTGTATTCATTTAATTGAACTTATGAATACCTTTATGGGCAACGGCGCTAAAACCGTTAAATGCACAAACAATTCCTCAACCCTTATGTTCGAGGTTGACTACGGCGGCAAAACTGCTTGGCTTAACCAGTATGTTGGTACTTGGGCGGCTTTCGGCTGCTTCCCTGAAATTAACGGTAAGTGCCGTCAGGTAAAATTTCAGGACGATTTCTGGAAAAACTTTTCACGCGCTTTGCTTGAATTCTTTGAAACAGGAGTAGCACCTATCCCCACAGAAAACACACTTGAGTGTATAGCAATACGTTCGGCTATGATAAAGGCCATGGAAAATCCACAAACTATAGTTGAGGTTGAGGGCGCAAAATGAAATACGGTACTTTTTTAAGACTAAGCGATATTTCCCTTGCCAAAACAGAATTTACCGCCCTTAAAAACCGCGGTTTTGACTGCTGCCATTTAGTATACAAACCCGAAATTTATACTAATGAGGACGCTCTTATCATCGCCAAGGCAGCAAAGACGGCGGGCATTGAAATAAGCGCTCTTTTTGCAGGTTTCAGGGACAGTTTTACAAAATGGAACATTTCAACCGACTATCTTGACGCGGGTATAAACAGCGAAAAGTACGGAAAGGCAAGAATAGAATATTTAAAAGAGTCCGCTAAATTTTCAAAAGCGGCAGGGATTGAAAATATTTTAATCCACGCAGGTTTCGTTGCAAATAACCCTTATTCCGAAGATTACAAAAAAATGGTTGAAATCGTGCGCAATTTTGCCCTTTTCTGCAAAGAGCAATCATTAAATCTTTTGCTCGAAACAGGGGGCGAGAGCCCTGTAACCCTTTTGCGCCTTATTAAAGACGTGGATACAGGCAACATTTTTGCAAATCTTGACACCGCTAATATTATTATGTACGGTTACGGTAATTCGGCAGATGCAGTTTACACTATAGCACCTTACATAAAAAGCGTGCACTTAAAGGACGGTTTGCCCCCATATACCCCCTTTGACCTCGGTAAAGAGGTTGATTTTGGCACAGGCTTTGCAGATTTCCCGAAAATTTTCGCCTTGCTTTATAAAAATGGCTTTAAAGGTCCGTTTATTATCGAGCGCGAAATTCCCGACGACAAGCAGTTAGAAAAGGTTAACGAAACCCTTAAAATTATAAAAGACCTTTGGCAAAAAACCAAAGATACCGCCAGCCATACAGTTATTTCCTGCATTGGTGACAGTTTGACCGAGGGCGATTACGGAGTTTATAAAAAACGCGGTATTGCTAATGTAAAACCCGAAAATTACCCATTCTTTATGTCGCGTATTCTTGATTGCGAAGTTCGTAATTTCGGAAAATGCGGCGCTACCGCAAGCCATATTTTAAAACGCTACCGCGACGGTCTTATTGATGTTAAGGGTTCTGATATAGTAGTTATTATGCTTGGTACTAACGGCGGCAATACCCCCCACGCCGACACCCAGTGCAACAAAGATTATATCGAGATTATAAACCTTGTAAAACGCGATGCCGAAAACGCTGAAATCGTGCTTTTAACCCCACCGCACGCAACCGTCAACCCTGAAATGTCCAACTGCGGATATGCTCAAAATGTTGAGTATGCGGGCGAGTTTGCCAAACACACAGCAAATGAACTTTCGCTCGGCATAATTGATGTCGGCGCATCCGACCTGTTCACTGACCAAAATGAAGATGTTATGCAAACTAATGACGGACTCCATTTCACAGAAATCGGTTATAAAACATTGGCGGAAATAGTAAGTAGCGGACTCAAAAAATTATATCCAAAATTTTTCTAAAACAAAAAAGAGAAGATTCGCAAAACGAGTCTTCTCTTTCTTTTTATCTTTATAGCGATATGGTTTTGTTTTTTAAATAGAAATAATCCAAAAAACTTCGGATTATTTTTTCCGCTTTTAAAACTTATTCAAAATAAATTTTGTTGGCAAGCGCTTCAAGAACAATTTTAGCGCTGTTTGTATTAGTTGCAAGCGGAATTTTTTGCACGTCGCAAAGGCGTAAAAGCGCCGAAACATCAGGCTCATGAGGTTGCGCGGTGAGCGGGTCACGCAGGAATATAACCAAATCTATATCCCCGTTAGCAAGCATAGCACCGATTTGTTGGTCACCGCCTAAGGGACCGCTTTTCATACGGTGTATTGAAAGCCCAGTTTCGCCCATAATGAGCGTACCCGTTGTACCTGTTGCATAAAGTTGATGCTGTTCAAGTACATCCTTGTACTGAATTGCAAGTTGGGTAATTTCGTCCTTTTTCTTATCGTGCGCAATTAAAGCAATCTTCAAATTTTCTTCACCTTTCCTAAAACAATTTTTCTCATTTTCAGATTAACTTTTTTCGGCATCGGTTTTCACCTGCCGCCAAGCGTAGTCTACCATATTTTCTCTCAAAAAGCAATAATTATTTTGTCCGTAACTCAAATCGGGCGCTTAGCATAAGATGTACTGAGGTGAAAAAATTATGGCTTTATTTTGTTGTGATAACCGCCGCGAATGTCTTGGCTTATCGGTTGTAGTAAGCCTTATTGTAGGCATTGCGGCTGCGTTTTTAACCTTTGCCGCCGTTATAACCGTTACCCCTGCATTTTTATGGGTAGTATTCGGTATAGCAGTTGGCTTTATCGCTTTAGCGCTCGCATCTGCAACCTTACTTCAAGGAACAGTACCTTGCAAAAGTTTCTGCAGTGTGCTAAATGCCCTGATTGTAGGCGCTATCGGCACAGTTTTAGTAAGTCTTGTACTTTTAGCAATAACCTTTGCCGCAACAAGTATTATCGGCGCCATTTTAACAGGTGTTTTGCTGTTTTTCTTTGTGCTTACCCTTACTGCTGCCGCCTGCCTTGCACGTTGCATTGTGAACTGCAATAATTAAACAGAATTTATTGTGCAAACTAAAATCCCCCTTTATAAAAGGGGGATTTGTTTGTGTGTTAATATCCATTTTTGTTTCTTGGTTGTCGCTTTATAAAGTAATACTGTTTAGGTACAAATAAAAACCGAAACCTATAATTGACAAAATATGACCTATATTGTATACTGCTTTACGGAGATTTTCTCCCATAGGACTACCAAATAAGCGGAAAGCGGTTGTTCCCTCTTTTATTAAGAGGGTATAAACCCTCTAATAAAATTAGGGGGTGATGCAATGGAATATTTTACAGTAATTACCCTTGTAATTATTTTGTTACTTATTTTAAGCATAAAAAAATAACCGCCGAGCGTCCAAACTAGCGGTTATTCATAACAGTTAGGGGACAACCGCCAACTGCGGTAGTCCTTTGTCTGCCTATATTATAACATATTAAATTTTTTTGTCAATATTTTTTAGTATAAGTCTTAATATAATAGTATGGCTTTTACCATACTTCATCAAAAAGAGTTGTTTCAAGTTAAAAACAACTCTTTTTGTTTTGCCTAACAGTTGCACAAGTTAGAATAATACATTTTTATTGCTTAATTAAAAAAGTTGTGATATACTAATAATGCCAAATTATATCAATATAAAAATTGAAGAACTATATTTATTCACAAGGGTATATTATACCCTTTTTATCCATACCCTGAATTTGATAAAAACGCAAATTCTTTCGGGTGTGGATGAATGTAATGTTCTTCATATTGATATAGTTTGGCGACTATCGGGGTTTGCGTTTTTTGTGCGGTTTACTTCGGTAGCCGCACTTTTTTATTTTGGAGTAAATTTTATGTACAGTTGCACCTTTATAGGTCATTCGGATTGTGACGAAAGCATTAAAGAAAACCTCTGCATTGCAATAGAAAAACTGATTAATGAATATAATGTTACTGTATTTTACGTG
>JAZQHI010000103.1:0-2738 GCA_045540535.1 Acutalibacteraceae bacterium
AGGCTATGGAGAAAAGTTTTTCAGCAACATTTACCGAAAGAATATAATTTTCATTTTGGGCAACGGTAACAAATTCAGAAACATCACTAGAAAACTCGTCCCCTGTCTTTTGAGGGACAGTATAATCCTTGAGTTTTAGTGAAATTAAATCGCCGTCTTTTAACTTTATATCTTTACCGTTTAAAACAAAAACACCCAAAATCAAACATAAAACCGTAAAAACGGCAACTGCTACCGTAATATACTGTTTTTTGCTTTTTAACCTCATTTAGTAAACTCCTTTCGGATATGCATAAACACAATTATCCTTCAACTCTAATCAGCCTAAACTAAAACCTACCTTGAATTTCCGCATACAAAGATTTGAAAAATTCAATCAATTCTGTTGAGAAAACAAACAACAATAGTGCCAAAATCACAACAATAGCGACACCAACCACACTAAGTAAGCAATAACCCACCGTTGTCTTAAGCGGAATGTCGTTAAGATGATATACCGCTATAACTATATTGAGTCCAACCCAAACATAGATAGCAATATTCAAAAAGTTGTATATAGCAAGTTCATTTGCCGCGCAAAGATAGGAAACCCCCGAAAGCAACGGCAAAAATAGAATTACAGGCACTAAGGAATAGCACATTGCCGCAAAAGTTTCGTATAAATTCATTTCACCTTTAAAAACACTGGTTATACCATAAATACAAAAACCAAGTATCAAAAGCGGAATTATAGAAACCAAAAGTTCCATTATAAGTGAAATATCCTCAGCGCTTCTGGGTGACACCTGAAATGCCGTTATAAGTTGAGAAAGTATTCTTATAACAAAGAATAATAGCGGCAAAACAACTATGGGTAACATATTCTTGCGTGAGCGTGTTCTTTTAAGTAGAGTAAACGCCCTTATAGGATGAAAAACCGTCATAAGACTAAGACCTATAAACTCGCGCGATTTTGAGGGTGTTTTTTCATAAAATGCATCCTCTATTTCATAAGCCGCATTATTAAGTCTTAAAAGCAAAATTATAAGTAAAGCCACGCCTATTATTAAGCAAATAGCAATAATAAGGAAATTTTCGGCTAAGATATCCTCGCGTACCTTTTGCCACGCTTCAGCGTAGCCCACATTATCTCCTGCATTTTTGTATCTTACCATAGCCTCTTCATATTTTTCTTGTTTAACAAGTATTTTTGAAAGTTTTTGCTGGGCCAATGGATAGGCAGAAACATAGTTACTAATACCATTCCAAGCCTCAGAAGAATCTTCATATAAACCGTTGGAAAAATACTCTATGGCTTTATGTATCTGAGTGATAAAGTTTGTGGGTTTAAGACAATGGAGTGTATTATTCGTACTGTCTAAAACATACAAGCAATCTTCAGAATTATATCCGATAGAAGTTACCGTTTGAAAACGTCCCTTGCTGTTTCCCTCGCCGCCAAATACAGCCAGAAGATTACCCTCTTCGTCGTACTGATACAATCTTGAACTGTTTTGCTCGGCAACAGTAATCACACCGTAGGAATTTACAGCAATATCAGAAAACATTGGGTAAACGGCTTCACCGTTTTCATAAGTCATTTCGCCGTAAAAATCTTCGGGATATATATTATCGCCTATAGAATTTATCTTTTTTATCTGAGAAGTTTTTGTGTTTGCTACTGCATAAATTTCGTTTTTATCGGTTATGCAGAAATTGTTATACGGTAAAGGCTCGCGTGTTTTTAGTTTTTCCTTTTGAGTATCAGTAGCAAAAGTACGTACCAAAGTGTCAATAAGGTCAAAACCTACAGGAATAGTACCAACTAAGCCGCGAAAAGTATTCTCGGCGTCAAGAGTCATAAACTCCTTACCGATTATCATATAAATATATCCGTTATAATTGTTTATGGCTATTTTCGCAGGGTCAAAAACCGTTAAATTCTGACTTAAAAGTTCACTTTCAGGAGCCTGAAAATTCTCTATGTATTCACCCTGCGAAGACAGATGCAAAATACGGCTGTTTCCGTTATCGGCGATATAGATATCACCGCCCGAATCAGCATAAACACCAAGCGGTTTTGAAAGTTGCAAACCGTCAGCCTCAGTTATAACACTTTGTAATTTGCCGTTTTTATCGATTTTTAAAACTGTGTTATTACCTGTATCCGCAATATAGATATTATCATTTTTATCAATAAAAATATCCTGAGGGTTTTTAAGGGTTCCCTCTTCCCCGTCTTCAGGCAGATAACCCTCAATATAATCTATCACCGACACACACTCATGGGTAACAGGAATAGGTATTATCTGTGAGTCTTTGGCGTCAATGGTATAATCCGATGCCACCACAGTCTTAGCACCTACGGTTATACTACCGAAGCAAACCAAAACAGCAGACATAATAACAATAAGTCTTAACATCTGTTTTTTAAGCAAGATTATACCTCCTTATTTGATACCCGAATGAGCCATAGTATCCATAAGTTTACGCTGTTGAATCATAAAAATTACAATTGACGGCACAAGCATAATAAAACTAGCGGCAGCAGTTGCGCCAACGCGTGCCAGATTGCCGTTTTCTGAGATTGAAGTAAGCATAACGGGGAGTGTACGCAAAGCCTCGTTTTTTACATAAAGTAGAGCCGAGGTTGCATTAGACCATGTAGATGTAAAGCAAAACACACTAAGTGTTGCCCATGCAGGACGTAAAAACGGCATTACTATTTTAAAATATATTTCCAACTCAGTAGCGCCGTC
>JAZQHI010000104.1:0-2999 GCA_045540535.1 Acutalibacteraceae bacterium
GGTTGCTTCGGTTTTAGGTGTAAGAGAAAGCCGACATATTGTGGGCGAGTATAAAATCACTGTGTCCGATGTAAGTAACGGTACAAAATTTGAAGATAGTATTGCGGTTTACGGTTATGGAATGGACGTTCACCCAAGAAACGCTAACGAAAACGGTAATTTTAAAATCGCTACTGCAAGTAAGTATTATATTCCTTACCGCAGTTTGTTACCTAAGAATTCGCTTAATTTACTCGTTGCGGGAAAAACTATTTCTTGCGAATCCCAAGCCGCAGGGGGATTAAGGTGTATGCCTTCTTGTATGGCTATGGGTCAGGCGGCAGGTTTAGCGGCGGCTATTGCAACCCAAAATAATTTGACTGTTAATAAAATCGATATTAAACAACTTAAAAATGAGTTGGTTAAAAAAGGCGCTATTGTTGACTGATTAATAAAAAGGGTATTGACATTAAAGATTTTATATGATAAAATTTATAAAAATTAAACCTTTGAGAAAGAGAAGTAGTTGTTCTTTTAACTTTCAGAGAGCGGTTGTCGGGTGCAAAACCGTAGTTGCGGAATAATGAATGGACTTTTGAGGGTGACCCGAAATTTTTAAAAAAAGTAGGCGTCAACGGTTTTCGCCCGTTATAGCGAAGCGTGTATATTAGTACGCGGCAGAGTGGGTTTTAAAAACCAATTTGGGTGGCAACACGGAATTTTTTCAGTTTCGTCCCAAGTATCTTTATAGATGCTTGGGGCTTTTATTTTGGCAGGAGTTTTTAGTGTGAAAAGACTTGATTTTCGATGGCGGAACTTGTAATTTATACCGCATAATTAAACAGATAATTCAGAAACGGAGTTATAAAAATGAATAAGTACAGAGAATTTGATAACTATTTAAAAGAATTTCCCAGTGAGGACGGTTATTTCGGCGAATACGGCGGCGCATTTTTACCGCCCGAATTAGAACCCGCTTTTAAAGAGGCTAATGATGCTTACGAAGCAATCTGCCATTCGGCACAGTTTATTAACGAACTTCGCCGTATACGTAAAGAGTTTCAGGGCAGACCCACCCCCGTTTACCATTGCGAAAGATTGTCGAAACTTTTCGGTAACTGCCAGATTTATTTAAAGCGTGAGGATTTAAACCACACCGGCGCTCATAAACTAAATCACTGTATGGGTGAAGGCTTGCTTGCTAAATTTATGGGCAAAAAGAAACTTATTGCCGAAACGGGCGCAGGTCAACACGGTGTAGCACTTGCGACCGCCGCCGCATACTTCGGTATGGAATGTGATATATATATGGGTGAGGTTGATATTGCAAAGCAACACCCAAATGTTATCAGAATGAAAATGCTTGGCGCTAATGTTATCCCTGTAACCCACGGTCTTAAAACACTTAAAGAGGCGGTTGATGCCGCTTTTGATGCTTACCTTAAAGAATATCACGATGCTATTTATTGCATCGGTTCTGCTTTAGGTCCGCATCCTTTTCCGAAAATGGTAAGGGATTTTCAGTCGGTAATCGGAATTGAGGCTAGGGAACAGTTCCTTGATATGACAGGCATTATGCCTGATGCTGTTTGTGCTTGTGTAGGCGGCGGTTCCAACTCGCTCGGTATGTTTACACCTTTCCTTGCAGACCCTGTTGAGATTTACGGTGTAGAACCTCTTGGCAGAGGCAGTAATGTCGGCGACCACGCGGCTACTATGCAGTACGGCACTAAGGGCAGACTTCACGGTTTTGAAAGTTATCTTTTACAGGATGAAAACGGCGAGCCGTTGCCTGTTTATTCAATAGCGAGCGGACTTGATTACCCCGGTGTTGGACCTGAGCACGCTTACCTCAGAGATAAAGAAAGGGTAAATTACGTTACCGCTTCCGACGAAGAGGCTATGGAAGCATTCTTCTTGCTTTCAAGATACGAGGGTATCATTCCCGCTATTGAAAGTTCGCATGCCTTGGCTTATGCAATAAAATATGCAAAAGAGAAGAAGAGCGGCTCAATCCTTGTTTGCCTTTCGGGTAGAGGGGATAAGGATATTGACTATGTTTACGAAAAATACGGTTGCGGCGAGCAGTTTGATTTGGATAAATATAGTAAATAATTCAAATGAATTTCCTACAAAGAAAACCAAGGCGGTAATTCAGCCTTGGTTTTTTGTTGTTTGTAGCAAAAGGCGCTATCTATTGTTTGCAAGAAAATATTATGCTATAGTCACAAAAAAGACCTACGCTTTGTTTGGGCGTAGGTCTATTTATTGGGTTTTGGATTATCTGTTAATCCTAATATATAATCAACACTTACTTTATAATAATTTGAAATCGAAATTAAAATATTTGTCGGAATATCACGCTGACCGAGTTCATAGTTTGAATATACTTGCTGTGAACAACAAAGAATTTTTGCCATCTGCTTTTGGGTAAGGTCATTATCTTCTCTTAAATCCCGAATTCTTCGATACATATTATCACCAAGAATATTATATCCTACTGCATTTTGTTGTATTGACAAATACCGCAAATTGCAGTATAATATTTTAGAAAAAGCAAATAATCCTTGCTTTTTCTTTATTGTCTATCAAAGTACCGCAATCTTATTAGCAAATTTTGATAGTTAAATCTTTTGATTTTAAAGGGGAATTAAAGAAATGAAAACTAAAAAACTAATCGCACTACTTTTGGCTATCGCGTTATTAATTTGCGCCTTGCCTTTTGGCGCATTAACTGTGAATGCTGAAACTGAATACACAAGCGGTTATTATACGTATACTGTGTCGTATGGTGAGGCAACAATTACCAAGTGTGATGCTTCTATAAGCGGCGATATTACGATACCTTCAACTCTTGGCGGTTATCCTGTTACAAGTTTAGGTACAAGCATAAATGGTAGAGCGTTTATTCAATGCAATTACATTACAAGTGTAATAATACCTAATAGTGTTACAAAAATTAATCATGGTGCATTTTGGGATTGTGAAAGGCTTGCGAGTGTAACTATCCCTAATAGTGT
>JAZQHI010000105.1:0-5831 GCA_045540535.1 Acutalibacteraceae bacterium
GCAGCAGTTACGCCAAGTGAGAAAGGAAGAGCCATAACAACCATTGCTATGGAAAGAATAATCGCTAAGACCTTTTTCATTTCATTATTCTCCTTTTTAATAATTAGTTGCATTTACATTTTAAAAATGCTACTATATAAACAGTATAATATTTTCTCAACATTTTTTCAATATTGAGAATATTTTTTGCAAATTTCTCATTTTTTCTCAAAAAGGTGTGCTAAATTATGATAAAAAGCCGAAAAGAAATGATTTTAGATTTAATTAGGGAAAATGGGTTTGTAACGGTAAAATATTTATGCGAAAAACTGCATTACAGTACTGCAACCATAAACCGCGACCTGAACCAGTTGCAAAACCAAAAGTTAATAGTCAGAAAATACGGCGGGGCTGAACCTGTAAAGCCGAAATATCCGCCTTTGCTTTTAAGAAACGAAAAAATGAAAGATGTTAAAGCCAAACTCGCTAAAGAAGCCGCAAAACTCATTACCGATAATATGACAATTTTTATTGACGGTTCAACAACCACCCATCTTATCGGAAAATATTTATCAGAATTTAAAAATTTAAAAATAATTACCAATAATATGAGTTTAGCGGTTTATTTAAGCGATATGGATATTGAAGTTTTTTGCTTAGGCGGAAAAATACGTGAGCAACCTTATGTTGTGGGCAGTTTTGAAACTGTGCAACAGGCGGCAACCTATAACGCCGATATTGTTTTCTTTTCCACAAGTTCAATAACGGCAGACGGAAAAATTAAATGCGGAGAAACTTTTTATACTTTTTACAAGACTTTACTGGAAAATTCAAAAAAGAAAGTTTTATTAGCAGATAGCAGTAAACTTGAATTTTCCGCATCAAGAAATTTCGGTACTTTTAATGAAGTTACAACCATTATTTCGGATTATAATTTTAGCGACGAAACTAAAAATACATATCCCAACACTGAATTCATATTAGTAGACAATGCGGAATAAACCTTAGTTTGATAACCCCCCCTTGTCGTTTATGATGCGACAGCACCCCCCTCTACAATAAATACAAGCCCCTTTAACCCTTTATCAAATTTCAATTCTGTTTTTTGTATTTTTAATTTTCATATCAAATTTAAAAATAATTTTTCTTTTTATTTCGCCAATACTAATTTTGAGGTGAAAAAATTGAAAAATAAAAAGACTAATAAATCCAAAACAACTGTCACACCCTCTGTTCACCGCGATATAGGCCTGCCAGAAACCGCTTTTGATATGATAAACCGTTACGGCACATACGAAATTCAGGCTACAGCCGAAACCGAAAACCAATATCCTGCAATAGCCCAGGGCTTTAATAAAAAGCAAATCGAAACCGACTGTGACACTCGTTTAGACGGCAAAAAACCGCGCACTTAAAAATTACCCTATATAATTACCCTATATCTTCCATTAATCCTTGACAAATTTTGTTGTTGGTTATATAATGAGTGTGTCTAAGTATTAAATTTGGAGGAATTTTAAACTATGATTAGTGCAGGCGATTTCAGAAACGGCGTAACCTTTGAGGAGGACGGTAACGTACTTCAGGTTATCGAATTTCAACACGTAAAACCCGGTAAAGGTGCTGCCTTTGTAAGAACCAAAACCAAAAACGTAATTACAGGTGCAGTTATTGAAAAGAGTTATAACCCTACCGCTAAGTTCCCTACCGCTTATATCGAGCGCAAGGATATGGAATATTCATATAATGACGGCGAACTTTACTACTTTATGGATCAGGAAACCTATGATATGGTACCGATCAACGCTTCCGAACTGGGCGACAACTTCAAGTTCGTAAAAGAAAATATGGTTTGTAAGATTCTTTCTTACAAAGGCAATGTTTTCGGCGTTGAACCCCCAACATTTGTAGAATTAGCAATTACCCAGACCGACCCCGGTTTTGCAGGTAACACCGCTACTAACGCTACAAAACCCGCTACCGTTGAAACAGGTGCCGAAATCCGCGTTCCCTTGTTTATTAACGAGGGTGATATGGTAAGAATTGATACCCGTACAGGCGAATATATGGAACGCGCATAATTAAGGAAAGGAAACTACTATGGATATTTGCGAAAAGATTGCTTATATTAAGGGTCTTGCCGAAGGTCTTGAATTATCGGACGATACTAAGGAAGGCAAAATTTTAGGCGCTATAATTGATTTGCTCGGCGATATTACAGAAGAAATCTGCGATATTGAAGACGGTTGCGATGAACTTATGGAGCAGATTGATGCTGTTGACGAAGACCTCGCTTCTTTAGAAGAAATCATCTACGAAGATGATGAGGACGAATGTGACTGCGATTGTGACGATTGTTGCGACTGTGATGACGAGGTTTACGAAATCGAATGCCCCGCTTGCAACGATGTTATTTATCTGGACGGCGATATGCTCGCAGAAGAGGGTATGACCTGCCCCAACTGCGGTACAGAACTTGAATTCGATTTTGACGGCGACTGTGACTGTGACGATTGTTGCGACGAGTGCGATGCCGAATAATTTAAACCGACTTTTGTAGGGGCTGGCAAATGCCAACCCCTATATTTTTTAGGAAAGATGTGAAAACATTGAAAAGCACCGAAGTTAAATTTGAGTTTGAAATTTCTTATGCTGATGAAAACGGCGGCATACCCGTAATTATAGTCGCGGCAGGAAATTATACCAGAATGAACGGTATTAATAAACAACTTTTAACCTTAAACGGCATACCTGTTATAGCGAGAACCTTGCTCGCGTTTGAAAAAAGCAGGTATATAAGCCGAATTATTCTGGTAACAAGAGAAGAAGATATTTTTACTATGCAACTTTTAGCGGAAGAATATTCTGTTTCAAAACTTACCGACATAGTAAAGGGCGGCAAAAACCGACAGGAATCGGTACTTTCGGGTCTTAATATGTTAGGTGACGAAGCCAAGGTTTTAATTCAGGACGGTGCAAGACCCTTTGTCACCGAAGAAATAATTAAAAATGTTGCAGAAAACTTAAATGAATACAAGGCAGTTACTTGCGGAATTAAGGTTAAGGATACAATTAAAAAACTAAACCCCGACGGTACAGTTTTGGAAACCCTTAACCGCGAAGAACTTTTTGCGGTTCAGACGCCGCAAGGGGTAACCGTTCCCGAATACCGCGCCGCAATTGAGTTACAAGCCGATTTATCCGTTTTTACTGACGATATGTCCATAATGGAAGCGGCAGGGCACGTGGTTAAATGCGTTGAGGGCAGTTATAACAACATAAAAATCACCACACCCGAAGATATTATAATTGCCGAAAATATTCTGAAAAAATCAGAACAGGAGTAACTTTATGAGAATAGGTCACGGATACGATGTTCACCGCCTTTGTGAAAACCGCCCCCTTATTATAGGTGGCGTTAATATACCCTATGAAAAAGGTCTTTTAGGACACTCTGACGCAGATGTTTTGCTTCACGCCGTTTGTGACGCGCTTTTAGGCGCTGCCGCTTTGGGTGATATAGGCAAGCATTTCCCCGATAATGACGATAATTTTAAAAATATAGACAGCCGAATTCTTTTAAGGCACACAGTAGCGCTTTTAAAGGAAAAAGGTTATAAAATCGTTAATATTGACGCTACCGTAATCGCCCAAAAGCCAAAACTCAGCCCCTTTATTGACACAATGCGCCAAAATATAGCAAAGGACTGTGAAATCAGTCCCGACTGCGTTAACGTTAAGGCTACAACCGAGGAAAAATTAGGTTTTACAGGCGAACTTTTAGGAATTAGTTCTCACGCAGTTTGCCTTATAGAAGAGGTATAAATTCGCTAACCCCCTCATATTAATTAATGTGAGGGATTGAATATGAATTTTTTTATTACACTTAAAAAAAGGCATTTAGCGGTAATTTTAGCCTTTCTTATAGTATCGTTTTTAATTTTCGGGCAGTTTTTAACGGCGGCTTCTTCTAAGATTGACGGTTCTACAAATGCCGCGCGGATTTCCTATATAAAAAGTATAGGCGAAGAACCCGACGATACTAACGTTTCCTCAAAAGAAATAACCATACCCGAAACCTTTAGCAAGGTTTATGAAAACTACAATAAAATTCAGAAAAAAGCAGGTTTCGACCTTAGTTTGCACAAGGGTGAAAAAGCGGTTGTTTATACATACGCTTTGTCCGGCAGTGATAAAAACCTTCACTTAATTGTAGCAGACGGCATTATAATAGGCGGCGATATTGCCGAAATAGAGTTTGGCGGCAAGATGTTGCCATTAATTTAAAGCAGAAATGAAGTAAAAATGTATGAATTCGCAAAGACTTGATAAAATAATATCATCACAGTTCAATATGTCGCGCAGTATAGCGCGAAAGGTTATTCGCTACGGCAGGGTTACGGTTAACGGCGAGGTTGTTCACGACCCTGCTTTAAGCGTTGACCCAAAAGTTCAACCAATAGAATTCCGCGGACAAGCCCTTAACTTTAAGGAACATATTTATATATTGCTCAATAAACCGAAAGGTGTGCTCTCCGCAAGTGAGGATAAAACCCGTAAAACCGTTATAGATTTGATACCCGAAAATTTAAGGCGGAACGGTCTTTTCCCTGTAGGCAGACTTGACCGCGACACTACGGGACTGCTTATTATCACCGATGACGGCGATTTTGCGCATAAAGTACTATCCCCAAAAAAGAACATTATAAAAACCTATAAGGCTGTGCTTGACGGTGAAATAACTGAGGAAATTATAAAAACCTTTTCAAACGGTGTCACTTTGGCGGACGGTTCAAAATGCCGCCCAGCAGAACTCAAAAGTATAGAAAAAAACACCGTCCTTATTAAAATCAGCGAAGGAAAATATCATCAGATAAAGCGAATGTTCGGCACAGTAGGACTCGGCGTAAATGAACTTGAACGGCGCGCTTTCGGAAATCTTGTTTTGCCCGAAAATCTTGACTTTGGGGCTTGTCGGGAACTGTCGAAAGCGGAACTTGAGCAAATATTTGTGAATTAGTATGCAATTTCTACAAAACATTATTTATAACATTGGATATATTTAGTATAGCAATTTTTCAAGAACTTTGTTATAATACTATCGTTAAAAGCATTTATATGCAATTTTTTAGGAGGCTGCAATAATGGCAAGTTTATCTTTGCGCAATGTTTACAAAAGATATCCGGGCGGCGTAACCGCTGTTTCTGATTTCAACCTCGAAATCAAAGATAAGGAATTTATAATCCTTGTTGGTCCTTCCGGATGTGGTAAATCTACTACACTTAGAATGGTAGCAGGTCTTGAAGAAATTTCTGACGGTGAGGTTTACATCGGCGACCGTCTTGTTAACGACGTTGCTCCTAAGGATCGTGACATAGCAATGGTTTTCCAGAACTATGCTCTTTATCCTCACATGACTGTATTCGATAATATGGCTTTCGGTCTTAAACTTCGTAAAACTCCGAAGGATGAAATCCGTCGCCGTGTTGAAGAAGCAGCTCGCATTCTTGATATTTCTCACTTACTTGAGCGTAAGCCGAAGGCTTTATCAGGTGGTCAGCGTCAGCGTGTGGCACTTGGTCGTGCTATCGTTCGTGAGCCTAAGGTATTCCTTCTTGACGAACCTCTTTCCAACTTGGATGCTAAGCTCCGTGCACAGATGCGTACAGAGATTTCTAAGCTCCACCAGAGATTAGGTACAACCTTCATTTACGTTACTCATGACCAGACTGAGGCTATGACAATGGGTACAAGAATCGTTGTTATGAAAGACGGTTTCATCCAGCAGGTTGACACTCCTCAGCATCTTTATGATATGCCTTGTAACGAGTTTGTTGCTGGCTTTATCGGT
>JAZQHI010000106.1:0-15334 GCA_045540535.1 Acutalibacteraceae bacterium
GATTGACAGAAACAAAACTAAAAGGTGTGATGTTTGTTAACGACATTACACCTTTGTTTTTTTGGGGCTTTTATGGAATAAAAAAGTGTAATTTAATAAAAAACAGAATTTATTGCTAAAAAATTAAAAAAATACTTTACAACTTTATCATAATAAAGTATAATAAGACTAACTTAAATAGATTAAAAGGGGTAATTTTAAAATGAAAAAATTATTGGCAATTATTTTAAGTCTTGTGTTAATGCTCGCTTTTGCGGGTTGCGGCGAAAAAATCGTCGTAGCAGAGAAAGAGTCTGCAGGTGAAACTGTAGCAACCGAAGAAGAGGATTTCAAAGAGTATACATACACCGCTGTTGATACTCAGGCTAAAGCACTTATGGAAGTAAACGCAGGCACTGCAGATGCAGCAATTGTTGACTATGTAATGTCTATCGGTTCTATCGGTGAGGGTACTGATTACGAGAACCTCGTTGTTGAAGGTGTTGGCTATTCTGAGGAATCATACGGTATCGCTTTCAGAAAAGGTTCTGACCTTGTTGATAAGGTAAACGAAATAATTCTTCAACTCAAATCTGAAGGTTCACTTGAAACAATCGCTTCTAATTACAAACTTCAGGATATAATCACTGCCGAAAGAACAGTAACTCCTTTCGTACAGGATACTGAAAATTCTGATTATCAATATGTAATGGATAAGGGCGAACTCGTTATCGGTATTACATATTTCGCGCCTATGAACTATCTTGATGATGACGGCAACCTTGTTGGTTTCGAAACCGAATTTGCAAAGGCTGTTTGCGAAAAGTTAGGCGTTACCGCTAAATTCCAGGAAATCAGTTGGGCTGCTAAGGAAACCGAACTTGCCGCTAAAAATATTGACTGTATCTGGAACGGTATGACTATTACTTCTGAAAGAGAAGAAAATATGGCAATTTCTATTCCTTATATGCAGAATAAGCAGGTTAAGGTTGTAAAATCTAAGTAATTTTAAGAGGATAATACATAATGTCTTTTCAGCAGGTTAGTTTAAGTCTTGCTGCGGGATTTTTGGAAAATTGCAGGTTGTTTTTCGAAACCCTGCTTTTTTCTATTCCGCTGGGACTTATTATCAGTTTCGGTTCGATGTCAAAATTCAAACCGTTAAGTTATTTGGTTAAAGTGTTTGTTTGGTGCATAAGGGGTACTCCGCTTATGTTGCAACTTTTTGTTATTTTCTATGTACCGGGTCTTGTTTTCGGAATACCTATGCGTAATAGAATGTTAGCGGCACTTATTGCTTTTGTTATAAATTACGCATGCTATTTTTCGGAAATTTTCCGCGGCGGAATTGAAAGTATACCAAAAGGTCAATACGAAGCAGGTCAGGTTTTGGGACTTACCAAGTCACAAATATTTTCAAAGATTGTTCTGCTTCAGGTTATTAAAAGAATTGTGCCGCCAATGAGTAACGAAATTATTACTCTTGTAAAAGATACATCGCTTGCCCGTGTTATAGCCGTTGGTGAAATTCTGCTCGCGGCAGAGCGTTTTGCAGGTAAGGGTCTTATCTGGCCGCTATTCTATACAGGTGTATATTTCCTTGTGTTCTGCGGCGCGTTAACACTCTTGTTCGGCTTTATTGAAAAGAAATTAAGTTACTTTGGCTAACGGAGGAAGGCTTTGTGTCGGTATTAAAAGTTAATAATATTAAAAAAAGTTTTGGAAAAACCGAAGTTTTAAAGGGCATAAGTTTTTCTCTTAATAAAGGTGAAGTTCTTTCAATAATCGGTTCTTCGGGAAGCGGTAAAACCACCTTACTGCGCTGTATCAATTTTTTGGAAACGGCGGACGAGGGAACAATTTTTGTAAACGAGAAACAGATTTTTGACGGCTCTTCTACCGCTAAACTTAACGAGCACGAAATAAGGGAGAACCGTTTGCATTTTGGACTTGTTTTTCAACAGTTTAATCTTTTTCCGCAATATACGGTGCTTAAAAACATAACCTTGGCGCCAACCCTTTTGAATAGGGGAACGGCTGAGGAAATTGATAAAAAGGCACGCGCTTTGATTGAAAGGGTAGGGCTTTCTGATAAAATTGACTGTTATCCTTGTGAACTTTCGGGCGGTCAGCAACAACGTGTTGCTATTGCAAGGGCGCTGGCTTTAGAACCCGATATTCTTTGTTTTGACGAACCTACTTCCGCGCTCGACCCCGAACTTACAGGTGAAGTTTTAAGGGTTATACGTGACCTTAAATCGTCTGACAGTACGATGATAGTTGTAACTCACGAAATGGAGTTTGCGCGCAACGTGTCGGATAAGGTTATGTTTATGGCGGACGGTGTTATTGAGGAAATCGGTACTCCCGAAGATGTTTTCGATAACCCCAAATCGCAAAAAACCAAAAGCTTTCTTATGAAGGATATTGAATTCAATGCATAATAAAAAAGCAGACCCTAAGATGATAGATGAGCTATATGAACTTATAGCATCATTAAAAAATAAAGAGGATTGCGAAAAGCTATTCAGTGATTTGTGTACTCAAAATGAAATAGAGCAGATGGCACTTAGAATTAAGGCGGCAAAACTGCTGCTTGATGGTAAGACTTATCAGCAGGTAACCGAGCAGTGCGATATTTCATCTGCAACCTTAAGTCGTGTATCACGTTGCGTACAATACGGTGACGGTTATAACAATTTTTTGAAATCAAAATAAAAGCAACTCATTATAGGCGCGGTGCTTATAATGAGTTGCTTTTTAATATTTTTGTGTTTTTGGTGTTTCGACTTCAACAAAGGTGGTTTTTTTATACTTTTCTTTTATTTTATTACTAAAAGCATAATCGCTTATTATATAGTCAACCTTAGATAAATCAAAAAATATGCGTTTGCAGTCAACGTCAATTTTTTG
The DNA here is from genome assembly GCA_045540535.1 of Acutalibacteraceae bacterium. Taxonomy (GTDB): domain Bacteria; phylum Bacillota; class Clostridia; order Oscillospirales; family Acutalibacteraceae; genus UBA737. The sequence continues at coordinate 2,893 of JAZQHI010000106.1, forward strand.
GTGGTCGGCAAGGTAAAAAACCTCTTTTGAATTTTTTTGCATTGCGTTGTGCAAATAGTGGTATATATTACCGCTTGAGATTACACCGTCACTTGAAATACCGCCTGTAGAAAAGAACATTTTATCGGCTCTGTAATGGGTTGCCTGTTCAGTGGTATCAGGACCGCCTATCATATAGGGTATTTCAACTATTTCACCGCCAAGACAGATGCATTTTATGTTATGTTCACTTAAAAACGAGGCAAGCATCATATTGTTAGTAATAACGGTAAGTTCTTTTTTCTCGGTTATGTATTGACCGATACACTGCGTTGTGGTAGAGGCATCAATAAAAACTGTGTCACCGTCATTAATAAATTCTGCCGCTTTTTTAGCAATAATGTTTTTCACAGGGCGCATTTTATGATATCGGAAAACAAGGGGAACGCCCCTGTTTTCTACAAGCTCGGCGCCTCCATAATGGCGTCGGATAAGCTTTTGTTTTTGTAAATCGTTTAAATCTCGGTTTATGGTAGCGGTACTGTAGTGAAGTTTTTCGGTAAGATATTTTACCGTTACATACCCCTCGGTTTTTAGAATATCCAAAATAATATCCGCTCTTTTTTTTGACATTAAAAACACCCCACAAAAAATGAGAAAAAATGAGAATTTCCAAATATTTTAAACCTATATTGCAAATTTTTGATAATTTAATATAATAATATCAGTTACCTTTGCGATTGTCAAGGATGTGGTTAAATGAAGGATTTAACAAGCGGAAACATTTATAAAAATTTCTTTGTTTTTGCACTACCTATGGTGCTTGCAGGTGTGCTTTCACAGATGTATCATACAATAGATACAATAATTGCAGGCAATCTTATCGGTGACAGCGCTCTTGCGGCAATAGGTGCCACATCGCCCTTTGTGTCATTTATCAATTCTTTCTTTTGGGGATATTCTTGCGGTATTGGTATTTATGTTGCAAATCTTTTCGGGGCTAAAAAGTATTTCAGAGTTAAAAATGTAGTAATAAATAATCTCCTGTTTATTTCTTTCATAATAATACTTATAAGCATTTCAACGGTATCTTTTAAGGATTTGCTTTTTTCTTTTTTGCAGGTAGATACCAAAATTTTAAAGGAAACCGATATTTATTTTACTATTTGTACATTGGGTAATATTTTTATTTTGCTTCAGAATACGTTTGTGCATATAATGAATGGATTGGGTGACGGTTCTTATCCGCTTAAAATGTCGGTTTTATGTGCAGTTCTCAATATTGCGGGCAATATTTTTACCGTAGCAAAGCTTGATATGGGTATTGCAGGTCTTGCTGTATCAACCGTAATTTCGTCCGCTGTGGTTATATTGTTTTATTGTATCAAACTCAAAAAATGCTTTAAAACAATGCATTGCAACAAACACAAATCAATGGTGAACCGGCGTGTCATCAAAGAAACGCTGCATTATTCGTTGCCCACTATGGTACAGCAGTCGGTTATGTATTTTTCGTCTATGATATTATCACCTATAGTAAATGGCATTGGGAGTGACGCAACATCAAGTTATACAGTAATTTTAAGAGTATATGATGTCAACGCTTCAATTTATCAGAATTCTGCCAAAACTATAGGCAGTCATACCGCTCAGTGTTATGGGGCTAAAAAATTTGAGCGAATTAAAAAGGGATTTTATGTAGGAGTGCTTCAAAATATAATATTCCTTTTACCCGTTTTATTTATATGTATATTTTTTCCGAATCAGATGTGCGGGCTGTTTTTTGACGACGAGGCTTCAAAAGTAGCGGTTGATTATTCAGTAGCATTTCTGAAATATTTTATGCCTTTCATAATACTCAATGTTTTAGCAAACGCATACCATAATTTCTTCAGGGCTATAGACAGAATGAAAGCGCTCTTAATAGCTACAATAGCAGGCTCTGCGGCAAGAATTATTTTCAGCGTGATATTTGTCAGATTCTTTGGTTATTACGGTATATTTATAGGCTGGGTAATGTTCTGGGTATTTGATGCAGTTTTCGGTTTGCTGTTTTACCGCTTTGGCAGTTGGCGTAAAGAAATAAAATAATAGTTAAAAAACACTTGACATTTTGGAAAAATGGTATATAATAGAAAACACAATGAAGCAGTACGCTATGCGTCCTCACCCTCAAGCGAATGAGTTAAAGGGTTAATAAGATTTCGTTAAATGTTTATTTTACGGTATTCTTATGCGTGGGCGTTTTGCGTCCACGCTTTTGTTTTAAGCCGTAAAAACGGCTACCGATTTTGGAGGTGTATCAACATTAGCAGTAAAGAACTTGCCATAAACGAAAATATTAAATTCAAGGAAGTTCGCACAATTTCCGCCGACGGTTCGCAACTTGGCGTAATTTCGGTTGATAAGGCTTTGGAAGCGGCGTACGCTGCAGATCTTGATTTGGTTTGCATTTCGCCTAATGCTCAGCCGCCTGTTTGCAAAATTATGGATTACGGTAAGTACCGTTTTGAACAGGCAAAACGCGAAAAGGAAGCCAAAAAGAACCAAAAAGTTATGGATGTTAAGGAAGTTCGTTTAGGACTTAGTATTGATGTTCATGATTTTGAAACCAAAGGCAAGCATGCTATCCGCTTTTTACAGGATGGCGACAAGGTTAAAGTTTCAATCCGATTCAGAGGCCGTGAACTCGGTCACCCTGAAATAGGACTTGATACTATGAGCCGCTTTGCAGAGTTCTGTAAAGATTATTGCACGGTAGAAAAACCTGCTAAAATGGAAGGACGTAATATGCTTATGTTCCTTAGCCCCAAGTCTGGTAAATAATTGTTGTATAAAATATAGGGAGGACTTACAATGCCTAAGATTAAAACACACAGTGGCGCCAAGAAACGCTTTAAGTTGACCAAAACCGGTAAGGTTAAAAGGGCTCATGCTTTCAAGTCACACATTCTCAACAAAAAAACAACCAAGCGTAAGAGAAATCTTCGCAAGACCGTAACTGCTGACGTAACAAATGTAGCAGCAATTAAGAAAATGATTCCTTACAAATAAGGAAAACTTGAAAGTGGAGGTAAATTGAAATGGCACGTGTTAAGGGTGCGTTAGCGACACGCAAAAGAAGAAAAAAGATATTAAAACTTGCTAAAGGTTATTTTGGCGCAAAGTCAAAACTCTTTAAAACCGCTAAAGAAGCCGTAATGAAATCAGGCAATTACGCTTATGTTGGTCGTAGACTTAAAAAGCGTGATTTCCGTCGTCTTTGGATTACCCGTATTTCTGCGGCTTGCAAAATGAATGATATTAATTATTCAACATTTATGAACGGTCTTAATAAAGCAGGCGTTCAGATTAACCGTAAAATGTTGGCTGATTTAGCAGTTAATGATGCAGCAGGTTTTGCTACACTCGTTAAAGCCGCTAAAAAAGCGCTTGAAAAATAATTTTTCTCGCCAGAGATATCCTCTCTGGCGAATTTTTCATTTTTAAAAGTATTTCGGGAGTGGTGTTTTTGAAGAATTTTAAGGAAATTACAAGCAAAGAAAATTCACTTATCAAGTTGATTTCTCAGTTGCAATCCTCTACAAAAGCGCGTAGATTAAACCGCCTTTTTGTGCTTGAAGGTTTGCGTATTTGTTTTGATGCGTATGAAAACGGAATTCATTTTGATAAGTTAATTATCTCTGACAGCGCCTTTGGAAAGTATAATTCTGATATTGAAAAACTTTCCCAAAAGGCTGATGAATTGTTTAAAATTCCCGATAATTTGTTCAAAAAAATCAGCGATACTACATCGCCTCAAGGTATTATTGCAGTTGCTAAAATGCCCGAAATTAACAGTTCTGCAATAGATAAAAACGGCAGGTATATAGCGCTTGAAAATATCGCAGACCCTTCAAACTTGGGTGCAGTAGCAAGAACGGCAGAAGCACTCGGAGTTTCGGGTATAATTTTATCTGATAACGGTTGTGACCCTTATTCACCAAAGGCTTTGCGCGCCTCTATGGGAACTCTTTTGAGAATTCCCGTAATCATTCTTGAAGATTTTGCAACTTCGCTTAAAGGTACAGGACTAAAAAGTTATGCCTGCGTGGTGGATAGTTCGGCAAAATCCATTACTGACGTAAAGTTTGGAAATTCATCGGTTCTGATTATCGGCAACGAGGCTAACGGTATTACAGAAGAAACTAAAAAAGCGGCATCTCAATGCATAACAATTCGTATGTGTGGCAGGGCAGAATCCCTTAATGCCGCGGTTGCGGCTTCAATTTCGATGTGGGAAATGATGAAGTGATTAGATATTATATTTGGTTGCAACAGGCTTTGGGAGCAGGTAATAACCGCTTTGCCAAGGCTATTGAGCATTTTGGCTCACCTGAAGCAATTTTTAAAGCAGATGAAACCGATAGAATAAAAAGCGGCGTTTTTACTAAAAAAGATTTATTGGGGCTAAATTCCGAAACAATTGTAGATGCGCTTGAAATTATCTCCAAATGCAGAGAAGAGGGTATTGAAATTATACCTTACGGCAGTAAAAAATACCCTATTTGTTTATCGGCTATATCAAATCCGCCGATAGTACTTTATGTAAAGGGTAAAATGCCCGATTTTGATAATACGCCTGCAGTCACTATAGTAGGGCCGAGAAAGGTTAGCGAATTTGGTAAAAAGGCGGCTTTTTCTTTGGGTTACAGACTCGCCGCTTCGGGAATAACTGTAGTCAGCGGCGGTGCAGTTGGTGCGGATACTTATGCCCATGCAGGCGCGTTAAAGTCGGGTGGAAAAACTGTTCTGTGCCTTGCTTGCGGTATTTGCAGTGATTATTTACCCGAAAATAAGAAGTTGCGCGAGGCGGTTGCGAATAGCGGTTGTCTTATTACTGAATATCCGCCTGAATGGCAAGTTTCAAAGTACAATTTCCCAGTAAGAAACCGCATTATGTCGGCATTAGGACTTGGAACGGTTGTAATAGAGGCGGGAGTGCGCAGTGGTTCGCTTATCACCGCGCGACACGCTTTAGAACAGGGCAGGGATGTTTTTGTAATACCTGGGTCACCCAGCGATAAAAAATATTCTGGGTCTAATGCGCTTTTGCGTGACGGCGCAAAGCCGATTTTGGATGCAAGTGATATTTTTAATGAATATATTCCGCTATTTCCTGATAAAATCAATATAGAAAAGGCTTATGAAAAGCCTATTATTGAACCTAAAACCGAAATTAAAAACGAAGAAAAAAGTGAAATAGAAGAAAAAAATGAAAATTTCGAAAAAAATTCGCTTAAAACACTTTCAAAAGAAGCAAAAATAGTATATAATTATTTAGATAAGCAAATTTTTTTCCCCGAAGAAATAGCAGTGCCGGATCTTGACTCTAACGAGTTGCTATCTGCACTGACAGAACTTGAAATGGAGTTCTTGATAAAAGCACTTCCCGGTGGAAGATATCAAAAAATTTAAACCTTAAAATTAAGGAGGATATAGATTTATATGGCAAAACTTTTAATCGTTGAGTCACCAACTAAAGTTAAAAGCATTAAGAAATATCTTGGCGGCGAATATGATGTAATGGCATCTATGGGTCATATACGTGATTTGCCTAAGTCAAAACTTGGTGTTGATATAGATAACGGATTTGCACCGCAGTATGCAAATCTGCCCGAAAAAAAGGAACTTATAAAGAAACTTAAACAAGCCGCGGCTGATAGCGATATGGTTTATCTCGCAACCGACCCTGATAGAGAGGGTGAGGCGATTTCGTGGCACTTGGCGCAAATTTTAGCCCTTGATTTAAATGAGGCTAACCGTGTGACCTTTAATGAAATTACCGAATCAGGTGTTAAAACGGGTATTAAAGCGCCCAGAAAACTTGATATTAATCTTGTTGACGCTCAACAAGCGCGCCGCGTGCTTGATAGAATTGTTGGTTACAAACTAAGTCCGTTGCTTTGGAAAAAGGTTAAAAGCGGTCTTTCTGCAGGACGAGTTCAAACAGTAGCATTGCGCCTTATTGTTGAGCGCGAACGCGAAATTGAAAAATTTAATCCGCAGGAATATTGGTCAATTGATGCAAAATTGGCATCAGGCAGAAAAACCTTTGTTGCTAAACTTTATGCCGATAAGGACGGCAAAAAAATTGAAACTATAGAAAATTCCGAACAAGCCGAGGCTATAGTTGACTCTCTTAATAACGCTGTATATCAAGTGTCTGAAATTAAAAAGGGTAAACGTAACCGTCAACCTGCGCCCCCGTTTATAACCTCAACTCTTCAGCAGGAGGCTTCGCGTAAACTTGGGTTTACAGGTCAAAAAACTATGCGCATTGCCCAACAACTTTACGAAGGTGTTGATATTGCAGGTCACGGTGTTACAGGTCTTATAACCTATATGCGTACCGATTCACTTCGTATTTCGGAGGAGGCTCGCGCTGCGGCTAATAAATATATAGTTGCAAGATATGGCGATAAATATCTGCCCTCTACTCCTCGCTACTTTAAAACCAAGAACGGCGCTCAGGATGCTCACGAGGCTATCCGACCTACCGTTATTAATCTTTCTCCCGAAGAAGCAAAGGCTTCCCTTACAGCAGAGCAGTATAAACTTTATAAACTGATTTGGGAACGTTTTATAGCATCCCTTATGGCAGTTTGTGTTCAGGATACCGTTAATGTAAGCATTACTGCAGGCGATTATCTATTTAAAGCGAGCGGATATTCTGTTCGGTTTGACGGTTTTACGGTACTTTATGAAGAGGGTAAAGACGAAGACAGCGAAAATGCAGTTAATCTTCCCGATATGACCGAGGGTGAAATTTTAAAACTGCGTGATCTTACCCCCAATCAACATTTTACACAACCGCCACTTCGTTATACCGAACCTACCCTTATTAAAGCGTTGGATGAAAACGGTATCGGCAGACCTTCGACCTATGCGCCGATTCTTTCAAATATTATGAATCGCGACTATATTGAACGCGAAAAGAAAACTCTTAAACCAACCAATCTAGGTATGGTAGTATCCGATTTAATGACCGAGTATTTTAATAAGATTTTCGATGTTAAATTTACTGCAGGTCTTGAAGTTGACCTTGATAAAATCGGAACCGGAGATAGAGAATGGGTAGAAACTATTGAAAATTTCTACAAAGATTTCGATAAACTTTTCAAAAAGGCAGAAGAATCGCTTGAGGGCAAGCGGGTTAAAGTGCCTGCAGTGGAAACCGATGTCATTTGCGAAAAATGCGGTAGCAAAATGGTTGTTCGTTCAAGCAGATTCGGCAAATTCTTAGCATGCCCTAATTATCCTGACTGCAAAAATACCAAACCCGTTCCTGAAAACGAGGTTAAGGAACCTTGTCCCAAATGCGGTTCAAAACTTATAAAGCGCATTTCTAAAAAGGGCAAGAAATTTTACGGTTGTTCAAATTATCCTAAGTGTGATTTTGCGGCTCCGGGTGTTCCTACGGGTGAAACCTGTAAAGAATGCGGCGGATATATGATTAAGGGAATTCGCGGCAGAAATTACTGTATTAATGCCGATTGTCCTACAAGACAAACTAAAACCACAAAGAGTAAGGAAACTAAATAATGAGAGAAATTAAGGTTTTGGGCGCAGGTCTTGCGGGTTGCGAGGCGGCACTGCAAATAGCCGATAGGGGAATTAAGGTAAGGCTTATAGAAATGAAGCCTTTAAAGCGTACACCCGCGCATTCGAGTGACAGTTTTGCAGAATTGGTTTGCTCAAATTCCTTAAAAGCGGCAAGGATTGATTCTGCCGCAGGTCTTTTAAAGGAAGAAATGCGTATACTAGGTTCTGTTTGCCTTGAAGCCGCGGCTAAATGTTCGGTGGCGGCAGGCGGCGCTTTAGCGGTTGACCGTGATATTTTTTCACAACTTGTAACTGAAAGGGTTAAAAACCACCCTAATATTGAAATTGAAAACCGCATTATAACCGAAATACCCGATGATTCTATAACAGTTATAGCGACAGGCCCTTTGACAGACGGCGAGTTGGCAGAGCAGATAAACCGCATTTGTGACGGTGAAAATTTAAGTTTTTACGATGCGGCGGCGCCAATTGTTACTAAAGAAAGCATTGATATGACCAAGGCGTTTTTTGCTTCGCGTTACGGCAAAGGGACTGACGATTATATTAATTGCCCAATGAACAAAGAAGAATATACGGCTTTTCATAAAGAACTTGTTAATGCCGAAAGCGCACCTTTAAAGGAGTTTGATAAACCGCTTACTGTGTATGAGGGTTGTATGCCTATAGAAGTTTTGGCAAAACGCGGTGAAGATTCAATCCGTTTCGGTCCTTTAAAACCCGTTGGGCTTACCGATCCCCGTACCGAGCGCAGACCTTGGGCGGCGGTGCAGTTAAGGCGCGAAAATGCCGAGGGCACGCTATACAATATAGTGGGTTTTCAAACTAACCTTAAATTCCCCGAGCAAAAAAGGGTTTTCTCTATGATACCGGGGCTTGAAAATGCAGAATTTATGCGCTACGGTGTTATGCACAGAAACACTTTTATTAATTCACCTAAACTTTTAAACCGTGATTTGTCAATGAAGAAGAATGATAAAATTTTCTTTGCAGGTCAGATTTCAGGTGTTGAGGGGTATATGGAATCCGCGGCAAGCGGAATTATTGCAGGCATAAATGCGGCGGCAAAATTTTTAGGACAAGAACCGTTAATACTGCCGTCTTTTAGTATGATAGGGGCTTTGCTTGATTATATAACTGACGAACGGGTTGAAAAATTTCAGCCCATGGGCGCAAATTTTGGAATATTGCCGTCTTTAGAAGAAAAAATCAAGGATAAAAAAGAACGTTATGCGGCTTTGGCAGAACGTTCACTTAATTGGTTTAAAAAGGAGTTTTAAAAATGCGTGTAGTTGTAGATGCTTTCGGTGGAGATAATGCACCGCTTGAAATTGTTAAAGGTGCGGCTATGGCTTCAAAAGAACTTGGTGTTGATATAACCCTTACGGGTAATAAAGGCACTATTGAAAATATTATAAAAGAAAACGGTCTTGAGTTTAGCGGCGAACTGAATATAGTTCATACCGATGATATTATTTCTATGCACGATGACCCTACAACACTTTTAAAGGCTCATAGCGAAAGTTCAATGGCTTTGGCTTTTAAAGAACTTAGTGAAGGCAGAGCCGATGCTTTTGTATCCGCAGGTTCTACAGGTGCCATAGTTGTAGGCGGTACTTTAATTATCAAACGAATTAAGGGAATTAAACGTCCCGCTTTGGCAGGGCTTATTCCGTCCCCTAAAGGACATTATATGCTTATGGATATGGGTGCAAATGCTGAATGCCGCCCCGAAATGTTACAGCAGTTCGGTATTATGGCAAATGCATATCTTAGCCGAGTTGAAGGTATCAAGAACCCTAGAATTGCGCTTCTTAATATCGGCACAGAGGATAGCAAGGGTGGCGAACTTCAAAAAGAGGCTTATAAACTTTTAAGTGAAACTCCCATAAACTTTGTTGGTAATATAGAATCACGCGAGATGCCTAAAGGCGAATGTGATGCTGTTATTACGGACGGTTTTACAGGAAATATCGCCTTAAAACTTATTGAGGGTACTGCAATTACATTTTTTAAATTAGTAAAGAACGCACTTTATAAAAATATTTTCAATAAATTGGCGGCGCTTGTTATTAAAAAGGATTTATATGCGCTTAAAAGTATGATGGATAGTTCCGAAGTTGGCGGCGCACCGCTTTTGGGTGTTAAAAAGCCTGTAATCAAGGCTCACGGCAGTTCGGATGCAAAGGCTATAAAGAACGCAATAAAGCAAGCCGTTATATTTACCGAAAACGGTGTTGTTGATACAATTACCGAAAGTTTGGTTAATCTTTAATACATAATTTTGAAGGAAATTAATGATGAAGGCATTAGAAAAGAATTTAGGCTATACATTTAAAAATAAATCTTTGCTTATTAACGCTTTAACACATTCTTCCTACGCTAACGAAGCGCGTGACGGCGTATCCTCTAACGAAAGGCTTGAGTTTTTAGGTGACTCGGTACTGTCAGTTATAGTTTCGGATTATATTTATAAGCGTTTTAATAATCTTCCCGAGGGCGAACTCACTAAAATCAGAGCATCCTTGGTTTGCGAAAAATCACTTTGCGGTTTTTCTAAAGAGTTAAATGTTGGCGAATTTTTGCGCCTTGGCAAAGGTGAAGAAAAGGGTGGCGGCAGAGAACGCGCATCTATTTTAGCCGATGCTTTTGAAGCACTGCTTGCAGCAATTTATCTTGATAGCGATTTAGAAACTGCAAGAAATTTTGTTTTAAAATTCGTGGACTTGGAACATTCTTCTGAGGAAGAAGTTTTTAAGGATTACAAAACCGCTTTGCAGGAAATTATTCAGCGTAACCCCGAAGAATATGTAACATATATTCTTATCGGCGAAAGCGGACCGGACCATAATAAGAGTTTTGAAATGGAAGTGCATTTGAATTCTAATGTCATTGGCAGAGGTGTAGGCAAGTCTAAAAAGCAGGCGGAGCAAATGGCCGCTAAGCAGGCATTAAGCCTTATGGGTGCGGAAATATGAGTGCGATACACTCTAATATTTCGATTTTTGTACCTCACGTTGGCTGTCCTAACAAATGCAGTTTTTGTAATCAACGCTATATTACAGGCGTTAATAAAGCGCCAATGCCTACCGATGTAATAGAAGCCGTAAATGTTGCAAAAAAATCGCCTAAATTTGACCCCGAAACTACTGAAATTGCGTTTTTTGGCGGAAGTTTTACTGCAATAAACCGCAATTATATGAAGGATTTGCTTGATACTGCTTATGAATTTGTAAAGGACGGAACGGTTAAGGGTATAAGAATTTCTACAAGACCTGACGCCGTTGATGATGAGATACTTGAAATTCTGAAAGGGTGCGGTGTTACTGCGATTGAACTAGGCGCTCAAAGCCTTATAGGACGGGTTCTTAGAATGAATAACCGCGGTCATACTGTTCAGGATGTTGTTAATGCATCCGAACTGATAAAAAAATACGGTTTTGAATTAGGTCTTCAAATGATGACAGGGCTTTATTGCGACAGTGACGAGGGTGCAATCAAAACGGCTAAAAAGGTTATAGAAATTAAACCTGATACCGTTAGAATTTATCCTACAATTGTTTTGAAAGATACCGACCTCGGCGCTCTTTATGATGACGGTAAATATAAACCCCAAACCCTTAGTGAAGCGGTTGAGTTAGCCTCACGCCTTTATACGATGTTTAGCGAAAACGGCATAAAGGTTATAAGACTGGGACTTCATTCTATTGAAGAAAAGGCGTTTAAGGCAGGACCTTGGCATCCGGCTTTCAGCGAACTTTGTCAGTCAAATATAATGCTCAATAGCGCGTTAAAACTTATTAAAGAAAAGGGCGACTATATTATATATGTCGGCAAAAGCGATGTTTCAAAAATGACAGGTCAGAAAAGAAGCAATATTTTGCATTTGAAGTCGCAAGGATTTAACTGTAAAGTAAAACAAAAAGATGATTTGGGCGAATTAAAAATTGAAGTTGAAAAAATAAATACTTAATAGCGGAGGAATAATTATGAAAACGATTTTATTTCAGGGTGATTCTATTACAGATTGCGGCAGAGGTAACGGATTAGGTACTGGATACGCCTTTTTAACTACTGCGCAGTTAGGTTATGAATATCCCGACGAATATAAATTTATTAACCGCGGTATAAGCGGTAACAGAGTTGTGGATGTATATTCAAGAATTAAAGCCGATATAATTAACCTCAAACCTGATTATATGAGTATTTTAATAGGTGTTAACGATGTTTGGCACGATATCACCCAACAAAACGGTGTTGATAACGAGAAATTTGAAAAAATTTACAGTATGCTTATTGAAGAGGTAAAGGCGGCTTTGCCTGATATCAAAATAATGATTTTGGAACCTTTTTGTCTTAAAGGTCCTGCTACTGAAAACACCGAAGAAATTCCTGATAAATGGGTAAGATTTGACACCGAAGTTAAGAAAAGAGCGCAAAAGGCAAAATCAATTGCCGAAAAATACGGTCTAAAGTTTATTTCGTTGCAGGACAAGTTTGATGAAGCCGCTAAAAAGGCTGATAATCTTTATTGGACAAGTGACGGTGTGCATCCTACACCTATGGGTCACGAACTCATAAAAAATGAATGGATAAAGGCTTTTAAAAGTCTTAAGTAATTTGCATTTTACTCTGAAAAAATAAAGGAGAGTACAAAAATAATGCTGTTAAGTTCGATTGAAATTCAAGGTTTTAAATCTTTTGCGGATAAAACAGTTTTGAAATTCGGTAAAGGTATTACTGCGGTTGTAGGACCTAACGGTAGCGGAAAAAGTAACATTTCCGATGCGGTACGTTGGGTACTTGGTGAGCAGTCTACCAAAAGTCTTCGCGGTCAGTCTATGGAGGATGTTATCTTCGG
>JAZQHI010000107.1:0-11205 GCA_045540535.1 Acutalibacteraceae bacterium
ATATTTATCAACATAATCAAGCGAAGTTACATCGCTTGTAGATGATGTTCTTTTAACGGTGAATTCGTCGTAATTCCAAGCCGATGTGTCATCAAATTCCTCAACATCACCTTGTTGCATAGCAAGATATTTATTAGCAAAACTAATAAAGCGTGAACCCAAATTGTTGTTGGGGTTCATTGGGTCTAATACATTAGGCGCGTACTGATGATTAGAAGAAAGATTATAGCCTAAAGTATAAAAACGTGTATCGCTACCGTAATGCGAAGTAACCGCACCCTCTGCCCAAGCGGCTGTAAGCATTGTGCTGAAGCAGGTTATATCATCTTCACGGAAATTACTTCTATCGCAATTTTCGTTGGTTGCCGCCGCATAATTTTCAATTGTAGCATTCCTACCCGCACTTGTTCTGTAAGACGGTTCACCGTCAGTCATAAGAACCATAATCGGTATACGGTTAGTGCCGCCTTGAATTTTACCGTCCTCAATAACGGGGTCAGCATTTAAAAATTCTTGAGCCGCAGTATAAATACCGCCCTGTGTATATGTACCCTGTGCCTGAGGGATATATTCATTATAATTATTCTGAGCGTTAACCGCTTGTTTTTGACCGTTTACAACATTGTCGGCAATTACAATTCTGTTTTCCCAGGCATTAGGATTGCCTCGCCAGTCATATCCGGTTACTGCACGCTCAAAGGTTAAGAAATCAACCCCTGTACCGTCGGTCAGATAGTTGTTACCATCCTTAACGTAATAATTATCAAGCGGTAAAAGCAGTGAAGAAGTACCGTTATAAATAACAACACCTACTCGGTTGTAGTTATTAAGGCTAAGCAGTCTTTTAATAGCATCATTAGCGCCTGCTACCATATCGTCAATAGCAGTACTGCTTGCAGAACCTGTGCCCATACTTGTAGAAGCATCAAGCACAATCATAGTATCGGTTGGGGTATAAGAATAACCCTTTACTTCGCTGTTAGAACCTAAAGCGGACATAGCAACCAAAAAGTTATCGTTACCGAAATTGTCCTTACCAAAACTAAGGTCATCCTTAATATTTGCAAAATAATTGTCGCTAAGCGCTTCGGTAGCAGTGTATACCGATTTATCAACATATACGGCGCCTGCATATCGGCTACTGCCTGCATCAAACCAGGTTGACCAATCATCCAACGTCTTCGGATCGGCGATGCTTGTACTTTGCGGATTTGCCGATACAGCGAATTCAACGATAGGCATTGCAGTAAACACCATTACAATAGCAAGCAACATACTTATTGCACGCTTAACCGTTCGTTTACTAAAATAATTTTTCATCCTGCATTCTCCTTTACTTTTATTTGTGGATTTATAAATTAAAAGCCGTTTTAACCTTACAATTTTTTAAAATTATCTCGGGTAAAAAGCCCGTATTTATTTAATTTAATTATACCGCCCACCATATTATTTTGTCAATATTTTTCGCACATTTTCCGTTGCCTTTTTTTGCTCTTTTTCTGCATATTTTATCTTGTAAAAAACGCCGCGTTGTGATATCATAAAACTAATAATGATTGTAGTTAGTCGAAATAGCGATGTTACGACTAACTATAACCATTATAATAATTTTCAGGTGATATAATGTTTTTTAAAGCAAAATCTACTTACGATTGGTTGGTAGTAGGACTCGGAAACCCTGGGCTACAATACGAAAACACACGCCATAATGCAGGGTTTATGGCGGTAGACAAAATATGTGACGATAATTCTGCCAATCTTAGCAAACTGAAATTTGATGCGCAGTGCGGCGAATTTAAAATTAAGGATTCGCGTATAATGATTATAAAGCCGCAAACTTATATGAATAATTCGGGTAAAGCGGTTTCAAAAATAGCATCATTTTATAAAATACCTACCGAGCGTATAATTATTATACAGGACGATGTTTCTTTAGATGTTGGAAAACTCCGCATAAGGAGAAAAGGCAGCGACGGCGGTCAAAAAGGAGTTCGCGATATAATCGAACTTTTAGGGACTGACGAAATTATGCGAATTAAAATAGGCGTCGGTTCAAAACCCCATCCCGACTATGATATGGCTAATTGGGTTTTGGGTAAAATTCCGCGCGAGCAACGCGAAGATTTCGAAAAAGTAATCGAAAAGGCTTCAAAAGCCGTAAAAGAAATAATCGTTTCGGGTATAGATTCAGCAATGAATAAATTCAGTAGTTGAGGCAAGTATGGAATTTTTAAGTGAAATACTAAAATCCGACCCCGATTATGCCGCCCTTTTTAATGAGATTCAGAAAAAGCGTTTGCCAACTGTGGCAACGGGGTTATCGCTTATTCACAAAGCGGCGGTTTTAAAGGCAATTCTTAGCCAAAATGGCGGAAAAATTACCGTTGTTACCGAAAGTGAAGCCGCCGCAACCGAACTTTGCGACGATGCTAAGAATTTAGGCATAAATTCCTTGATTTTTCCGTTAAGGGACTTTGCCATAGCGGAAATAAGCGGTTATTCAAGAGAATATGAACACAAACGTACCGACACCCTATCTAAACTTTTAGATGGGGATTTTGACATGCTCTGTGTTTCGGTAGATGCTGCTTGTCAACTAACCGTTCCACCCGAAATTTTAATGCGTGCAAGATTTAACATTACTATGGGTGAAAGTTACGAAATTGCTACTCTTACCGAAATGCTTTTAAACGCAGGTTATGTAAGAAGTGAAATTTGCGAAGGCAAGGGGCAGTTTTCTGTACGGGGCGGCATTTTTGACCTTTTCCCCGTAAACTCCGAACACCCTTACCGAATCGAATTCTGGGGTGATGAAATAGATTCTATCAGCATTTTTGACCCCGAAAGTCAACGCCGTACCGACAGCGCGGAGAAAATAGAGATCACCCCCGCCGCAGAAATTCTTTATAACCCCAACAAATTAGCCGAAACCCTTGAAAATTATCTTAACAACGCTAAAGTTTTAACCGAAAACCAACAAAACAGGCTAAGGGCGGATATTTCTTCCCTTAAAAACGGTATTTCCATCATGCCTGACCGTTATATACCGTTAATTTACGAAAACGGCGAAACGGTTTTTGACTATGTAAGGGATACGCTAATATTTATATCCGAAAGTGGTAATATAACCGAAAGACTTAAAAGTATATTTATTCAACAGTCCGAAGATGTTGAAAGTTACCTCACAGACGGTTATTTATCCGAAGCGACCTCGATGCTTTCAATCGGTTCGGCGGAATTCTGGGACGAGGTATCAAACGCGGTAATACTTGAAAACTTTCCGCGTAACAAATACGAACTGAAAATTAAAAATATTACTAACTTTGCTTTCAAGCGTTCTACCTCTTGGAGCGGAGATATTAACGTTTTGCTTGAAGATATAGGTTATGTAAACGAGCAAAATGGCACAGTTGTTATTCTTGCAGGTGAGCAACGCGCGGCAAAAGTCTTGACAGCCGAACTTAATGAACGTGGAATTAATGCTGTTTTAAGCGAAAACCCAAAAACAGTCACACGCGGTGTAACTGTTACTTTAGGCGGTTTATCGGGTGGATTTGAAATCCCTTCCCAAAACTTTTTGCTTATAACCCACCGACATATAAATTCCGAGGGGCGCAAACCTAAAAAACGCCCTAAAAACGCACAGGAAATCGGCTCGCTTGACGAACTTCACATTGGCGATTATGTGGTTCATGAAGCCCACGGTATAGGTATTTTTGACGGAATAAACCGCATTACAAACCAAGGCGTTACCAAGGATTATATTAAGATTAAATATGCTAAAAGTGATGTTTTGTACGTACCTGTAACCCAACTGGATTTAGTATCGCGTTATATAGGCGCCGCTACTGAAGACGGCGGCATAAAAATTAACCGCCTTGGCGGTACAGAATGGCAAAAAACCCGTAAACGCGTTAAGGCGGCGGTACGGGATATGGCTAAACAGTTAACCGCGCTTTATGCCAAGCGAATGAGTGTAAAGGGTTATTCCTTTAGTCCCGATACCGATTTACAAAACGACTTTGAACGCCGCTTCCCTTATGACGAAACCGATGACCAACTTCGCTGCATTAACGAAATAAAGAACGATATGGAACGTGATGTTCCAATGGACCGTCTGCTTTGCGGTGACGTTGGGTTCGGCAAAACCGAAGTAGCACTCAGAGCCGCATTTAAGTGCATCAGCGAGGGTAAACAGTGCGTACTTATGGTGCCCACAACCATACTCGCTATGCAACACTATAATACTATTTTAAGGCGTTTTGGCGATATGCCCGTAACAGTAAAACTGCTGAACCGTTTTGTTCCGCCTAAACAGCAGGAAAAAATAATATCCGACCTTAAATGCGGAAGACTTGATATGGTAGTAGGAACCCACCGCCTTATTTCTAAGGATGTTAGTTTTAAAGATATCGGTCTTGTAATAATAGATGAAGAACAGCGTTTCGGTGTAGCACAAAAAGAAAGACTAAAAGAATTATATCCGTTTGTGGATATACTCACTCTTAGCGCCACCCCCATCCCCCGAACGCTTAATATGGCAATGTCAGGGCTCAGAGATATGTCTTCGTTAGACGAAGCCCCCGGCGACCGCCACCCTGTTCAAACCTATGTGCTTGAATATAACACAGGTGTTATAACCGACGCTATAAGAAAAGAAATCCGCCGCGGCGGTCAGGTTTATTATCTGCACAACCGCGTTGACACAATCGAACGTTGCGCCGCAAAACTTAAACAAAGACTTCCCGATATTAATATCGGCATAGCCCACGGTAAAATGAGTGAGGACCAACTCACAAACGTGTGGCGCGAACTTTTAGAGCACGAAATTGATTTACTGGTTTGCACAACAATTATAGAAACCGGTGTCGACGTACCAAATGCCAACACCCTTATAATTGAGGATGCTGACCGAATGGGACTAAGCCAACTGCACCAATTACGAGGCCGCGTGGGACGCTCACCAAGGCGCGCGTATGCTTATTTTTGCTTTGGTCAGAATAAACAACTGTCGGATATTGCTTCAAAGCGGCTCGAAGCAATACGCGAGTATACCGAATTCGGTTCAGGCTTTAAAATTGCAATGCGCGACCTTGAAATAAGGGGCGCAGGCAGTATTTTAGGTGGCGACCAACACGGCAATATGGAATCGGTAGGATACGATATGTATTTAAAACTTTTGTCCGAAGCAGTTAACGAAGAAAACGGTGCTATACCCGAAGACGATATTCCTTGCACTGTAGACCTTAACGTTTCGGCTCATATTCCTGAAAGTTATATTGATTCTCTTCCTGCCCGACTTGGAATTTACAAGCGCATTGCCGCAATACGTAATGATGACGACGCAAGCGATGTCATTGACGAACTTTGCGACCGTTTCGGTGAACCGCCCAATTCGGTTATGGGACTTATTGATATTTCAATTTTGCGCAATAAAGCGGCTAACGCAAAAATTGCCGAAATTACGGGTACTGCAAACACCGCAATACTTCATATAAACTCAATCGAACCCGAAGTTATGTCAAGGCTATCTGCCTATTTCGGCACAAGGTTTATGCTAAACGCCGCTGACAAACCCGTTTATACAATAAGGCTTAATAAGGGACAAAAAATGTCCGACTTAGTGGCAGAACTCTCAAAAGCGCTGTGACTTAAATATCCGCCCCAATATTTATAACGTAATTTCCATTACACAAAAACGCATCATTGAAAAATCAATGATGCGTTTTTTCTTTATTATTCAACTATTTCAAAAAAAGTATCGGGTTTTGAAGGGTCAAAACTTTCGTTAGCCCACATAACCGTTACCAAATCCTCGGTATCACTTAAATTAATAATGTTATGTGTATAACCTGGCAGCATATGTACCGCCTCAATTTTTTCACCGCTCACTTCAAAATTAAGAACTTCGTCTGTTCCGATTTTACGTTGTTGTATAAGACCTTTACCACTTACAACAATGAAAAATTCCCATTTAGTATTGTGCCAATGCTGACCCTTTGTAATGCCGGGTTTCGAAATATTAACACTAACTTGACCGCATTTTTCGCTCTTAATCAGTTCGGTAAAACTGCCACGCTGGTCAATATTCATTTTAAGAGGAAATGCAACCTTGTTTTTCGGCAAATATGAAAGATAGGTCGAATAAAGTTTTTTGGCAAAACTATTATTAGGAATTTCGGGCACAATCAATGTATCAGGCTGATTTTTAAAACTGTAAATCAAATCTACAATTTCGCCCAATGTTATTTTATGTTCAACGGGTATTTTGCAATATTCACCGTCACGCGTTTCGTTGCCTTTTAAAGCATTAATCAGTTCGCTTACAACATCATCAATATAAACCAAAGTCATTAAAACACTACGGTCATTTACCGTAATCGGCAAATCGTTAG
Organism: Acutalibacteraceae bacterium; assembly: GCA_045540535.1. Lineage (GTDB taxonomy): Bacteria > Bacillota > Clostridia > Oscillospirales > Acutalibacteraceae > UBA737. The sequence continues at coordinate 6,396 of JAZQHI010000107.1, forward strand.
CAATATTGTTGCAAAAAGTGGCAACTGCCGAATTATAATTCGGTCTGCACCATTTACCAAAAACATTAGGTAAGCGGTAAACTAATACTTTAGCACCCGTTTTAACTGAGTAATCAAACATCAATTCTTCGCCCGCACGTTTAGAAAGACCGTAAGGATTATCAAGCGCCGCTTGAATTGAGGAAGAAATCATAACAGGACAGGTATTGTTGTACTTTTTAAGTGTTTCGAGCAAGGTTGATGTAAACCCGAAATTACCTTCCATAAATTCGGATTGCTCTTTAGGGCGGTTAACACCTGCTAAATGGAAAACAAAATCACAATCCCTGCAATATGTGTCGAGAAGTTCTGCTTCAGTATCAATATCAAACTGAAAAACCTCAATATCGGGGTTAATATCAAAGGACTTGTCCTTGCCTTCGGCAATATTTTTTAAAGCCGCACACAAATTTTTACCAACAAAACCATGCGCACCTGTGACTAATATTTTCATCTTTTACTCCTTAAAATTAAAATCAAGTCCAACAAAATTCAAAGATTTTTGATAATCATCAATTTTTTCAACAGACATTACCTTTAAATCATTATGGTTATTTTTAATACTTTTCCTATTAAAAAATATTGCTTCACACCAACGCACTACCCACATTAACGGCAATAAAATAGGCATCTTATCAAGTATTGGATACCTTTTGCGCATATATTTGTAAGGTTGGAAAATCATTACTATTAATCTGTTTATTCTTGTTTTTTTAGCGCTGCCTGTGTTTTTAGTTCCTTTTACTGCTGTAGAAAGAATACGTGCTTCATGAGTTCCGTAAACACCGCTATTAAAAATCACATTGGTAATAACATCCGTAACGTCATCGGGTGGTGCTTCATTAAACCAAGTTTCAAGCGTTCGCATAGTATTTTTATAAAAAGTGTCAAGTTGCAGTTTTTTTAATTCTGCTAAAATATACTCGTTATTGAGCATATTAACATTTTTTTGATAAATCCATAAATCCACTATATGCTTTATACCAATACCCGCATCCCTATAGTGCTTAGCATAGTGAGTGAAAAGATAAATCGTTTCATCTTCCGCCGACATTTTATAGCGAGTAGCATTTTCAGAAACAGGCACCCCTAACCGCCAACCATCACCAAAATACTCGTAATAATCCTTATTGTATGACGGTATTAACCGCTTGTGAAGTTCAATATTTATATTTTCCTTTTTCCAGATTAATTCGTGGTCACTCTCGACAGACTCTAAGTAACCAAGTTCCATCATAACAGGCTTTATTATATCGTACTGCTCTGTATTTATAAGTATATCCGCATCACTCATAACGCGCATTTCGGATCTTGGATACATTTTTTTTAGAAGCGTACCTTTAAGGGGCATATAATTAATTTTATTCTGATCAAATGCTGAAAAGATTTTATCAATCTCATATAACTGGCGCTCGCTTATGGTAATGAGTTGGCACGTTGTTAAAAACAACTTTTGCATAATTGGTAAATCTTGCGAAATTCCGCAATTTATGGCTCCATAATAAATCAATGCTGATATTTGATGTTTTGCGGCTATTTTAAGCGCCTCCTCAGCATCGAAACCATTAGGCAACTCATATCTCTCGCCCGTTATTGCGCTTTTAATAATTAAAACAATGCCTTTTTGTTGTATAGTCATTATTTTATTTTCTTTCCTTCCAATCATTCAACTCGTTACGAATATATTCGAGCGATAGCAACTTTTCTTTTACCTGTTCAACATTTAAAAGTTCAGTGTTATTTGAATTGAATTCGGTAAGTGGATTGCGTTCAACATCACCGTCTTTAAAGTATTTATCGTAATTAAGACCGCGATTATCCGACGGCACACGGTAGAACTCACCCATATCAATAGCGTTAGCACATTCTTCATTAGTAAGTAATGTTTCATAAAGTTTTTCACCGTGACGTATACCTATAACCTTAATCTCGGTCTCGGGATTAAACAGTTCGGTTACCGCTTTTGCTAAAGTTTCTATAGTGCAGGCAGGGGCTTTTTGAACCAATACATCACCATTTACGCCGTTTTCAAAAGCGAATAAAACAAGATCAACCGCTTCATCAAGATTCATAATAAAACGTGTCATTGAAGGCTCGGTAATAGTTATTGGGTTACCTGCTTTTATTTGGTCTATCCACAAAGGAATTACAGAACCGCGGCTGCACATAACATTTCCGTATCTAGTGCAACAAATTTTAGTTTTATCGGTAGTACGGGATTTTGCAACCGCAACCCTTTCTTCAAGCGCTTTTGTAATTCCCATTGCATTAACAGGATAAGCCGCCTTATCGGTTGAAAGGCATATAACCGATTTTACGCCCTCGTCAATAGCGGCGGTAAGTACGTTATCTGTTCCTATAACATTTGTGCGAACCGCTTCCATAGGAAAAAATTCGCAGGAAGGAACTTGCTTTAAAGCAGCGGCATGGAATATGTAATCTACACCGTGCATTGCAGTTTTTACACTTTGTAAATCCCTTACATCACCAATAAAAAACTTAATTTTTTCTGCTACTTCAGGCATTTTTGCCTGAAACTCGTGGCGCATATCATCCTGCTTTTTTTCATCTCTTGAAAAAATTCTGATTTCACCGATATCAGTTTTTAAAAATCGGTTAAGCACCGCATTACCAAATGAACCGGTACCTCCTGTAATTAATAAAGTTTTATTTTTGAAAAAATCCATTAAAAGCACCTCTTTAAAATATAATTTATATTAAAAACTTTCTCATTAAATTTTTAATTTTAGTTTTAAAGCCTATCCCACAATACTTATTCATAACCCTCGAAAAATTTTTTCGAGAAAAATCATTCATAAATTTAATTCTATTTTCAGGAATAATAGGACACTTCTCAGCTGGAGGATTGTACTTTAAGGCAGTTTTTTTGTCTACCCGACAAAATCTAATATCTTGCACTATGCTATCAAATATCATTTTCCCTTTATTTGTATTAACAAGTATCAATGAGGTTCCTTTGTCGTCACACATATCGGCACACACATTCTCAACACCCCAAAAATCCGCTAAGGTAATATCAGAAATCCTATTTGAAGATTTAAATTCACAATTATAACATGAAGGTCTTAAATACAAATCTTTAAGAAATCCACGCATATATAAATCTTTTGATACGGTCTTTATATATTCATCACCATTCTCAAATTTAAACTGTAAAGAAAATGTTTTCCAACCATTAATTTTATTCCTAAAAAAAGCATTAATAATTTTTGAATCGGCGCGTTTCTCATAAAACTCGACATACTTTTTCCATACTTTAGGTGATGGGACTCCATGACATATTATATCTTGTGTGATAAGATTTTCATAATCTTTTCCAAGATATGCATATAAACCACCGATTTGGCATGGTGTCCCACTAAACAATACATTTTTTCCTAAATCTAAGTAATGTTTTGCCTGATTATAAGCATCTCCTATGCGGCTTTGCAAATATTTAGAACCCATAAGTAATGGTATTTTTTCCATATTGTCTACAGAAATATGTTCAACCTCTTTATAATCATCGGTAAAAGCCGCACCAAAAACAATTCCGCCTGATTCAATAATATTTCTTGCCAACAAATTAAAAATTCCACCCGATGAACTATACTTCCTAACCTCTTCATTGCAGTTAATTGCCGCAAAAGCATCTTTTGATATCTTTTCTTTTATCATCTTATTAATAATAGGACAGGTATTATGACACAATCTACATTGTATACAATTTATCTCGTCTATTTTTGGATACCAAAAGCCCTCAGCATCTGCTTGCATTGTTATACAACCATTAGGACACTTAGAAACACAGGCATAACAACCATTACACTCATTTCCTATTAACAATAACTCTTTTTCCACTGACAAACAGTCCTCTCAGTAAGTTAATAATATCCTTAAAATATAACATTAAAATCATAAATAAAAATATGCCCTGTATTGAAATAGAATCAATATTAACACTTAACAAAACAGACTGAATTATTACAAGAACCATAGGTAAAATAAATGTTCTTAGACTATAATATATTTTGACAAATTTTCTTGTATCTATCGCTCTAATTATCCAAGTCACCATAAAAGAAAATGCTGTAGCAAAAGCAGAACCTATAATTCCAAATACTGGTGTAAATATTATCCCCAAAATAATATTAAGAATTCCACCGACGACGGTTGTTAAAAACACACCTTTTGTTTTTTTCATCGTGGTATAATTTGTTCCTATAAAACTCGAATAATTTGAAAACAACATTGCAATAAATAAAAACGGAGCACATCGCCAACCCTCATAATATGATTCCTCAACCATAATTCTATAAAGTGGTTGCAAAATCACTAAGCAAAATGATGTTCCACATATTAGCACCATAGAAAAAGTAGTAAAGACTTTAGTGTAAAATTTGTTTTTATCTTTGGAATTTGCTTCATCCACCGATGACAACTGCCACGCTTGAAAGAAAATTCCACTAACTGTTGAAATAATCGTCGGGATTTTATTTGCCGCAGCATATAGTCCGTTAGCCGAACTTGAAAGGGTAAATGCAACAATATATCTGCTGGAAGATTGCGTTAACCACCAAAAAATTGAATTTGGTATCAGCGGGCTTGAATATTTTAACATCTGCTTTAAATACTCCCAATCCATTATTGGATAAAGATAATTTTTAAATCCTCCTACAACAAATGTTATAACAATAACCAAAACATTAGAAACTATTGATGCTAATAGATAACCCGTTATTCCCCATGAAAACACTAACAGAAAAAGAAT
>JAZQHI010000108.1:0-4928 GCA_045540535.1 Acutalibacteraceae bacterium
TGTAGGGACAGGCGTCCCGACTGTCCGTATTTAAGTATAGAAAAAGCAGGCATACCCGATTGGGCTATGCCTGCTTTTCGCACTTTTTTATTTTTGGAGATTAAAATTCTTCTTCAGTGTCTTCTTCGGTTTCTTCAACGTCACATTCAAGGTAATCGCCTTTAATGCGGTTTTTGTTAGAAAACTTATCGAAAACGGCGAGCGCGCCGATAACTGCGCCGAAAATTGCCAAAAGAGAAACTAATACTTTTAAAAAGCCGTTCATAAATATAACTCCTTCTTAAGTAGAATTAAAAATCTTTTTTACATTATAACAGTTTATTTGCCGCTTGTCAACAATTCGCTTTACATCAATGGGGCAAATATATGAAGAATTGCCTGTTTTAAGCGTTGCCTTATGGGGCGTTTTTTCCATTCTTCTAATGTGATTTCCTTTGATTTTAAAAGCAGTTCGTTAAAATGTTCCTTTACATCGTCAACGGTTTTACTGTCACAAATCCAGACACCGCATTCAAAATGAAAAACAAAACTGCGGTAATCCATATTTATTGTGCCCACAGTTGCGATTTTATCATCAGAAATAAAAAGTTTTGAATGAACAAATCCGGGTAGGTATTCGTAAATTTTAACCCCTGCTTCAAGCAGTTCAAGATAATTGTACTGAGTTACAGGGTGTACATACCATTTATCAGGCACGTGAGGGGTTATTATCTTTACGTCAATACCCGATTTCGCTGTCATTTCAAGCAGACTTTTCATTGTGTTATCAATTATAAGATAAGGCGAAACGATGTAAACGTATTTATGAGCACTGTTGAGAATTTGCATATAAATGCCCTCGGCGGGATTTTTATCGTCAAGAGGGCTGTCGCAATAGGGCAGAACAAAACCGTCATCCGCGACAGAATAATCGGCAAAATAAGACTTTATAGGTATGCGCTTTCCTGTATTAAACTCCCACATAGAGCAAAACATTGCCAAAAAACTTCTGACAGCCTTACCCTTAACTATTACGCCGCTATCTACCCAATAACCGAAGCGTTCAATTTCGTTAATATATTCGTCACCAATATTAAAACCGCCTGTTATCGCGGTTTTACCGTCAATAACAACAATTTTACGGTGGTTTCGGTTATTCATAAAAACATTCATTACGGGGTTTATCGGATTAAATACCGTAACTAAAATACCCTCGCTTCTGAGTCTTGAAATAAAGCCCTTAGTTTGCCTTTTAATAGAACCGAAATCGTCAAACATAATTCTTACTTCAACGCCCTCGGCAACCTTGCGTTTTAAAACGTTATGTATTTTATTCCACATAACGCCCTCGGCTAAAATGAAAAACTCAATAAAAATATATTTTTCCGCTTGTTCCAGTTCTTCCAAAAGGCGAGGTAATATTTTTTCACCTGGTGCTAAATATTCGGTAGAAGTTTTATCATATAAAGGAAAACCCGATTCGCCGCGCAAATAATCTGCCTGGCGGGCGTGCAAAAGGTCGTAATAATTCAGTCTGTCCTTAACTTCGGGGTCTTCTTTTAAATATCTTAAATATTTTGCTTCGCACAGTCGCATTCTTCTTTTAATTGCGGGTGTAACACGTCCGCCACCCCAAAGTAAGAATACAGCAATACCGAAAATCGGGAAGATGAGAATAAACGCAATCCATGCGATTTTATGGTCAGGGTTGCCGCGGCGGTTTATGATTACGGTAACTGTAATTATACCAACTATCATTGAAATAGAATATGCCCATGCAGACTGAACTGTAAAATCGTAAATAACATCAATTAAAAACGCCATTTGCAATATAATAAGAATTGCGGAAATTATAATTCTGGTGGGCACCTTAAAGCCGCGCTGATGCGGTATATGCATTATTTTCACCTTCCTTAGTAAAACTTTCCATATATTCTAACATATTTCTCGAAAAAATGCAATTTATTATATAAATATAGTTGTAAATTATTGTTAAAATGTGGTATACTGTATAAGTATTATTATATTTTGCTAAATTGCAGAAACGGAGTAAATAACTATGTCGGCAAAAATTATAACTTTATCCGATGGGGTAGAGGGTTTGTTTATTAAAAACGAACGTTTTAAAACAACCCTGATTTCTTTTAATTTTTTCTTGCCATTAAAAAAAGATACAGTGGCGCTTTACGCTTTGTTACCTTTTATTCTTACAAGTTGCAGCAGCAAATATCCCGAATTTTCAAAACTTAATTATAAATTAAGCAAACTTTACGGCGCAAGGCTTGACGCCAGCACCGAGAAATACGGTGACTATCAGTTGCTTAAAATGACCGTGTCGGTTATTAATGACAGATATGCGTTGGATGATGAATCGCTTGTTAAAAGAGCATCGGATTTATTGCTTAACCTTGTTTTTGAGCCGAGTGTTCAAAACGGTGCTTTTTTACAAAATGACCTTGAACGTGAAAAGCGCAAGGCTATTGAGCATATTAGGGGCGAATACAGTGAAAAACGCGTTTTTGCTAAAAACCGTTTAATAGAAGAAATGTACAAGAATGAGGCTTACGGAATTGCAAAATGCGGCACAGTTGAGGATGTTGAGGCTATAAGCGGTGAAGCGCTTTATAAGGCTTGGCAAGATATGTTAAAAGCGGCGTTTGTAAGGGTTCACGTAATCGGCGCGGCAGTGCCTACAGGCCTTTTTGACAGCATTTCTGAAAAGTTTTCAGGTCTTGAGCGCGGTAATATTACCGATTGTACCGTTTCTTCGCCTACACTGCCTTGCGAAACTGTAAACCGAGTTACCGAAAAGCAGTCGGTTAATCAAGGTAAACTTGTAATGGGCTTTTCTTCAAAACTTTGCGGTAATGATGATGTTTCTTTACCGATGCTTGTAATGGGTGATATTTTCGGCGGCGGACCTTATTCAAGGCTTTTTGCAAACGTGCGCGAAAAAATGAGCCTTTGTTACTACTGTTCGGCTTCTACTATAAGACAAAAAGGTCTTTTAACGGTTGAATCGGGTGTTGAAGCCCAAAATGCAGAAACTGCCGAAAAGGAAATTTTAAACCAACTAGAAACCATTAAAAAGGGCGAATTTTCGGATTTTGAATTTGAATCGTCGCTTAAAAGTATATGCGGCTCGCTTTCTACCTATTCTGACAGTTTGACTTCGCTTGATATGTGGTATTCTTTAAAAGTGAACAACCAAAAACTTTATTCACCCGAAGATATTGCCGAAATGATTAAAAAAATAACTAAAGAAGATGTAATTGAAGCGGCAAGCGGCGTAGAACTTCATACAGTTTATAAACTGTTACCTAAGGAGGCGTAAAACAATGAAACGCGAAATTATTGAAAGCGATATCGGCGAAAGTTATGTTAAAGCGGTCTTGGATTCGGGACTGAAAATTTACATTCTTGAAAAACCGCAATATAACTCGTCTTACGCTATTTTTGGTACGAAATACGGCTCAATTGATACCTGTTTTTCGGTTGACGGCGAGGAAACCTGCGTGCCCGAGGGTATTGCCCACTTTTTAGAGCATAAACTTTTTGAAAGTGAGGACGGCGACGCCTTTACAAAATACGCTAAAACAGGCGCTTACGCCAATGCTTTTACCTCTTTTGACCGCACATGTTATTTATTTTCCTGTTCAGAAAAGTTTTATGAGAATTTAGATATTTTACTGGAATTTGTGCAGTCGCCTTATTTTACAGAGCAAACCGTAGAAAAAGAGCAGGGTATAATCGGTCAGGAAATCAGAATGTATGACGATAGCCCAGGTTGGCGCGTTATGTTTAATATGTTGCTTGCAATGTATCATAATCACCCCGTAAGAATTGATATTGCTGGTACGGTTGATTCAATTTCTAAAATAGATGCAAATCTGCTTTATAAATGCTACAACACCTTTTATAACCCTGCTAATATGTTTATTTGTATTGCAGGTAATATAGATACAGAACGCGTTTTAAAGCAAATTAAAGACGGTATAAGAAAGACATCTCCTATAGAGATTACAAGGGTCAGAAGTGATGAACCCGAAAGTGTTGTAAAACCTTATGTTGAGCAGTCTTTAGCAGTAGCGCAACCGATGTTCTGTTTCGGGTTTAAAGAGGCTATAACCAAACCTGAATGTACTGTTAAAGAAAAAATCTGTACTGCGCTTTTGCTTGAAATAATAGCGGGGGACAGTTCGCCCCTTTACAAAACCCTTACAGATGAGGGACTTATTAATGACGAATTTTCCTTTGAACATTTTTGCGGTTACGGATATTCTGCAGTGATTTTTGAGGGTGAATCCAAAAATCCTAAACTTGTTGCAGAAAAAATACGCAGTGAAATTGAACGCATTAAAACCGACGGTATTGATAAAAAACTTTTCTCTGCTGTAAGATGCGGTATGTACGGCAATGCAATCCGCGTTTTTGACGGTGTTGAGGGGATTGCTATGCAAATGGTTGATGCGGCTATGTCCGACGGCGGTCTTTTTGACGATATTAAATATTTGAAATCGGTAACTGCGGAAGACGTTTATAAAAGGCTTTTGAAATTAAACGGAGAAAATGCGGTTCTTTCGGTAATCAGTCCTGTGGAGGAAGTATAAATGGAAGTTGTAATTTTCGGTATAAAGTTAACGGTTGACCCCGTTGCTTTTACAATAACTTTAGGTGAAAAGTATTGGGATATTTATTGGTACGGCGTAATAATTGCTACGGGATTTTTGTTGGCGCTGATTTACGGTATGACCAACGCTAAACGTTTTGGGCTTGACCTTAACCGTATGCTTGATGTAGTTCTTGTAACAACCCCTGTTGCAATACTTTGCGCTAGAACCTATTATGTAATTTTTGACGGTGTGAAACTTACAAGTGTTGCCGATTTTTTCGGCTTTGGTGAGTCTTCTGGTATAAGTCGGATCGTAGCCATGTCGTTCTGTGAGCCA
>JAZQHI010000109.1:0-14268 GCA_045540535.1 Acutalibacteraceae bacterium
GCAGTTGTTCTGCTGCTAATCTTGTTCAAGGCGGACCGCTTGAATGTAAATTTGGGTGTATAGGTTTTGGCGATTGTGCAAAAGCCTGCGTTTTTGGTGCAATAACTGTTGAAAACGGTAAGGCTATTGTTTGTGAAGATTTGTGCGGCGGCTGCGGTGCTTGTGTTAAAGCCTGTCCAAAAGGTGTTATAAGTTTAATTCCTAAGGACCATAAAACCGTTATTGCCTGCTCTAACAAAGAAAAAGGCGCGGCTGTGGTTAAGGCTTGCGCAGTTTCGTGTATTGCTTGCGGAATGTGTGTTAAAGCCTGCGAAAAGGGCGCAATTAAACTTGAAAACAACCTTGCTGTAATTGATTACAGTCTTTGTGATAACTGCGGAAAATGTAAAGAAGTTTGCAAACGCGGTGCAATTATTTAAGTTTTTAAAAAGATACCTGAGGAATTCAGGTATCTTTTTTTGGCCTTTTGGTACAAAGAATTTGTGTGGGTTTTGTTATTTGGAAAAAAGAGCAGAAAAAATTTTTAAATATTAATAAAATGTCTTTATTTTTAAGGATTGTTGTGGTATAATCTATTATGTATATTTATGCTTGTGGGGTGAGGCTCTGTGATTAAAAAAGTTTTAAGTTTAGTTTTATGTTTAGGTTTGTTTTTTAGCCTTTGCGGATGTGAATTTTATACTATGGATACCGCAGAACTTCTTAATCCGCCGATACTTTCGGGTGAATTAGCCCCCATTGCCGAAGTGATTGAAGCAACTGCCGAAAAAAACTATGTTTTTAAGTATCCTTCGCGCGGCGATTACCGCTCGGCAGTAGTTACTGAGGATATTGACGGTGACTCAGGATTTGAAGCCTTTGCTTTTTACAGCACTACCGACGGCGAAACGGTAAATATGCATATAAATGTTATCGATAAGGATAAAAACGGTTGGAAATCGGTTTCAACCCAAAAAATAGTTGCAGGCGGTGTTGACAGAATTGAATTCTGCGACCTTGATAATGACGGTGTTAAGGAAATTTTAGTCGGTTGGGAAATTTACGGAACCAGTGAAATGCAACTTGCGGTTTATAGCGTGGGGGAAGATTCCATAACCCAACGTTTACTTCAAAAATACACTCATTTCATAACCTGCAATCTTGACGAGGATTCGCGCAACGAAATTTTAATTATAAAAAGTGCTACTGCAGAGCAGGGAAACCGAGCGTCACTTATGGCGCTTACCGATGACGGAATTTTGGAAATTTCTTCCTGCGACCTTGATAACGCCGCAAAAACCTTTAATGAACCTGTGGTTTCGGTACTGTCAACGGGAAAACCCGCAGTTTATATTGACGAAATAAAGGGTGTTGGCGCAGTTACCGAAGTTCTGTTTTTAGAAAAGGGAAGCCTTGTAAATCCACTTATATCACCCGATACTAAAGAAACAGTTGCAACGCTGAGGTCGGCTTCGTTTACCCTTACAGATATAAATGATGACGATATTTTAGAAATTCCTATTCAGGAAAATGTCCCTTCGGTTACAAGGTCGGAAGTAAACGAAAAACTTTATCTTACAAATTGGTGCTCTTATAACGGGGAAATGCTTACGGTACAAATGACCACTATGATAAATGTTAATGACGGTTATTATTATACAGTACCTGCTAAATGGGTTGGAAATATTGCAGTGCTTAAAGATACCGAAAATAATCTTCGTGAAATTTATAAATATAATTCTGAGGATATGACGGTTGGGGCAAGTCTGCTTTATATAAAAGCCGTAAAGAAAAAGGATTGGGATAACGGTAAGTACGCGGCTGACGGTGTTGAAGAAATTACCAATGACGGTGAGATTTCTTATATATGCCGTATATCTGATGCGGCGGCACAGGAAGGCCTTACCCTTGAAACAGTAAGAAATAATTTTAAACTTTCGGAATAGGAGAAATTAAATGAAACGTATTCTTATAGTTGAAGATGAAGTGGCTATCCGCGAGTTTGAAGCCATAAACTTAAAACGCGTAGGCTATAATGTTGAAGAGGCAGGCTCGGGCGAAGAAGCGCTTGATATTTACGATAACGATTTACAGGGCTTTGATATTGCTCTGCTTGATATTTCAATGCCCGGAATGGACGGTTTCGCTCTTTGCAAAGAACTTCGTCAACGCAGTGAAACACTGGGTATAATAATGCTTACCGCAAGAACTCAGGAAATGGATAAAATAAGCGGTTTAATGCTAGGTGCGGATGACTATATAACCAAGCCTTTCAGCCCTACAGAACTGCTCGCTCGTGTGGATTCTCTTTACAGACGAGTTGAAATGCAGAACAAAAAAGCGGTTGTACAAACGCCCGATGATATAACTCTTGGCGATTTTACACTTAATTTAAGACGTAGAACTTTACTTAAAAACGGCGTGAACATAGAACTGACTCAGGTAGAGTTTCAAATGATGGAATACTTTTTCGCTAACCCCGATGTTGCGCTAGACCGTACCGATATTCTTAACAGAGTATGGGGTAGCAATTACTACGGCGAAGAAAAAATTGTTGACGTTAATATGAGAAGACTTCGTAAAAAGATAGAGGATGATCCCTCTAACCCAAAAAGACTTGTAACGGTTTGGGGTATGGGTTATAAATGGGACACTAAGGCATAGTATAATTAAGATAGTTAGTTTATCAATTGTTAATTACCGAAAGGAGATGGCAAGGTGCAATTTGAAATTAAATTTAAAAGTATAACTTTAAGATGGTTTTTAAATATATTTCTGATAGTAGCAATAGTTGTTACTACGGTTGCGGTTGCCGCTTCGGTGGTTTTTAATGCTATTAACACCGAAAGGGTTGAAGACCTCGCAAGCGACTATGCTTATGAGTTTTACGCTCTTGAGGGTACTAATTATTCTACGTTTAAGGATACTGCAATAAGTATTGCAGGCGAGTTTGCTCATAAGGATAAAATTGAAGTTCAGGTTATTGACCGTATAGGCAGAACCATAGTTTCAACTTCGGGTTTTGCGCCGCAAAATCAAGATATGCCAGATTATAACGAGGCTATTACAAACAAAACTTCGGTTACTAAAAAAATAGTAACACCAAGCGGTGAGTCGGTAATGGCTTGCACTACCTTGATTTTTGATACTGATGGCAATCATTTGGGGGCATACAGGTGGATTACTTCACTTAGTGCGGCGAGAAAACTTACGCGTAATTTTATAATTATTATAAGTTTTATTTCGGTTGCGATACTTTTTATCAGTGCTTTTTCAGGGATTTTCTTTATAAAATCTATCGTTCGCCCTATACGTGACGTTAGTAATATTGCAAGAAAAATTGCAATGGGCGATTTTGAGTCGCGGATTGAAATTAACCGCAATGATGAAATAGGTGAACTTTGCGATACAATTAATTATATGGCTTCGGAACTGAGCCAAGCGGAAAATCTTAAAAACGATTTTATTTCTTCTGTATCTCACGAACTAAGAACCCCTCTCACCGCTATACGCGGTTGGGGCGAAACGGCAAAAATGTCCTTAGGAACAGATGAAGAACTTGTTAACCGCGGACTTGATGTTGTTCTTTCCGAGGCGGACCGTTTATCCGGTCTTGTAGAAGAATTGCTTGATTTTTCACGTATGGAAACCGGTAGAATGACGGTGGTTGCACAACCGCTTAATATCTCCTGGTTGCTTGCCGAATCGGTAGCAATGTATGTAGAACTTTCCAAGAAACAGGGTATTGACTTAATTTATACCAGACCTTCGGCGGAACTTCAGGTTATGGGCGATACTAACCGTTTAAAACAGGTATTTATAAATATTATTGATAACGCAGTTAAATATACCGAAAGCGGCGGTCAGGTGCTTATAAGCCAAGAAACCGACGAGGCATGCGTCAGAATTACGGTTAAGGATACGGGCGTTGGTATTCCGGCGCAGGATATCGACAGGGTTAAAGAAAAGTTTTATAAAGCCAACAAAACGGTACGCGGTTCAGGTATAGGACTTGCTGTTGCTGATGAAATTATTAAACAGCATCAGGGACTTTTGTTTGTTGAAAGTACTGAGGGCGTGGGTACTACGGTAACAATTGTTTTGCCGCTGTACGAAGAACCCGAGGAAGAGAATATTGCGGTTAATGAAGAATTAAAGGAGCAGGACAATGGGTAAATACACTGCAATCGGAGGTCAGGCGTTAATCGAGGGCATTATGATGAAAAGCCCCGAAAAAACTGCTATGGGAGTAAGAATTCCCGACGGTACGATTGATATAACTTATTTTGAAGGTAAAAGCATACGCGAAAAATATAAAATTCTGAAACTGCCTATTATCAGAGGCGTTGTGGGTTTTGTAGAATCTATGGTACAAGGCTATAAGGCGCTTATGCTTTCGGCGGATAAATCGGGTTTTACCGATTTTGAGGAAGAAACACAAAATGACAGCAAAGAAGTGACCGTCGATGAAAATACCGATAAATCGGACACTGACACCGAAAAGAAAAAGGACAGTAAACTTTTAACGGTTGTAATGATTATAGGTACGGTGTTGGGTGTTGCATTGTCGGTAGTGCTTTTTATGTTAATTCCGCGCCTTTGCGTTTCGGGTCTTGAATTCCTTTTTTCAACTCAGTTTTCAAAATTTGTACGTTCAGGTATAGAACAACTTTTAAAACTAAGCGTTTTTGTGTTGTATGTTTATTTAGTATCTTTTATGAAAGATATAAAACGTGTGTTTATGTATCACGGTGCCGAGCACAAAACCATTTTCTGCTATGAAAAGGGTTTGGAATTAACGGTTGAAAATGTAAGAGAACAAAAACGTTTTCATCCCCGTTGCGGTACATCTTTTATGATACTTATGATACTTATCAGTGTTATTTTTTCTACTCTTGTTCAAATGATTTTCCCAAGCGTTTATGATGTTTATTGGCTTTGGACAATAGTGAAAATATTAATGTTGCCGTTAATTTGCGGCGCAGGTTTTGAAGTGCTTAAAATTTGCGGCAAGTACGATAATCTCTTTACAAGGATTATTTCTGCGCCTGGAATGTGGTTACAAAGAATTACCACAAAAGAACCCGAGGACAGTATGATAGAGGTTGCAATAGCGGCGCTTAAAGCCTGCGAACCCGAAATTCCCGATGTTGACCGCAGTGTTGATAAAAAGGTAGAGTGACAAAAAGATGACAATATTTGAAGCGTATAATAATACTAAAAAGAAACTGCAAGCCGCGGGAATAGAAGACTATGTTTTTGAGGCAAAAGAGATAATTAAACATATTACTGGGCTTAATGCTTCGCAGATACTTACCCTTTACAGTAAAAAACTTACCGAATTTGAGGAAAATAATCTCACCGCTATTTTAAGACAGCGCGAGATAAGATACCCTTTACAGTATATCTTTACAAAATGGGATTTTTACGGCAGAAGTTTTTATGTAGGCCCTGGTGTATTAGTGCCGCGCGCCGACACCGAAACCGTGATAGATGTTTGTAAAGAGTTTTTAAACGGTAAAGACTCTATGCGGATTTTAGACCTGTGTGCCGGAAGCGGATGCATTGGAATTACCCTTGCAAAAGAGTTCAGTACTGCAGAAGTACTAATGATAGAAAAATATGCCGAGGCTATAAGTTATGCCGAAAAGAATATAAATTCGAATTCAGCAGATAATGCAAAGATTAGTAGCGGCGATATCTTTCTGAAATCGGGTGCAGAAGAAAAATATGACCTTATAGTCAGCAATCCGCCCTATATTCCCGAAAACGAAATGAGCATAACTTCCCCCGAAACTAAGTTTGAACCCGAAACCGCACTTATTGCAAAGGACGGCGGTATGGAATTTTATAAAGCGATTATAGAAAATTATACCGATAGTTTAAGGGCGGGCGGTATGCTTTGTTTTGAGGTTGGCGTTAGCGGCGCTAAAACGGTAGTTGCTCTTTTAGAAAAGGCAGGCTACCGCGATATTAAGGTTAAAAAAGACTTGGGCGGCATAGACCGTGCAGTATCAGCAATAAAAAATAATTAAAGCGAGGAAATTAAAATGGCTAAAGTGCAAAATACGAAAGCCCCTGTAAGAAGAGTAGAGGATGACGAAAAGCAAAAAGCACTAAAAACCGCTATGGACCAAATTGAAAAGAAATTCGGTAAGGGAGCGGTAATGCGTCTTGGAGAGAACGCCGCAATGAATGTTGAGTGCATAAAAACGGGCTCGCTTATGCTCGATATAGCGCTGGGTATTGGCGGAATACCCAAGGGCAGAATTGTTGAAATTTACGGACCTGAATCATCAGGTAAAACTACAGTAGCGCTTCACTGTGTAGCCGAAGCCCAAAAGGCAGGCGGCACAGCGGCGTTTATTGACGTTGAGCACGCGCTGGATCCTGTATATGCGGCGCACCTTGGCGTTGATATTGACAGTTTGTTGGTTTCTCAACCAGACTCCGGTGAACAGGCCCTCGAAATAGCCGAGGCACTTGTTCGTTCGGGCGCGGTTGATATTATAGTTGTGGACTCTGTAGCAGCCCTTGTTACACGCGCTGAAATTGACGGTGAAATGGGTGACAGCCACGTAGGTCAGTTGGCACGCCTTATGTCACAAGCGCTTCGTAAACTTGCAGGTGCACTTTCAAAATCTAATTGTGCCGCAATCTTTATAAACCAATTACGTGAAAAAATCGGTGTTATGTACGGAAATCCTGAAACTACCCCTGGCGGACGCGCGCTTAAATTCTATGCCAGCGTTCGTATTGATGTGCGCAAAGGCGATACTATTAAAGAGGGTAGCGATATTATTGGTGTACATACCAAAGCGAAAATAGTTAAAAATAAAGTAGCACCACCCTTTAAAACTGCCGAATTTGATATTATGTACGGTACAGGTATTTCTCACACAGGCGAAATTGTTGATGCAGGTGTTGAACTGGGCGTGCTTAAAAAATCAGGCGCGTGGTTCTATTACGGCGAAACAAGATTAGGTCAAGGCAGAGATAACGTAAAAGTACTATTTAACGATAACCCCGAATTAGCCGCGGAAATCGAGGCTAAGATTATGAACGCGGTAAATAACGGTGCAGAGATGGCTGGCG
Organism: Acutalibacteraceae bacterium; assembly: GCA_045540535.1. GTDB lineage: Bacteria > Bacillota > Clostridia > Oscillospirales > Acutalibacteraceae > UBA737. Next base: position 7,075 of record JAZQHI010000109.1, read on the forward strand.
AATTTGCCGAAACGCTAAGCGGTGATGATGCTATCGAAATAATGCCCGAAGAACCTACTTCACGTCCGCGCAAAACTGTTGATATCGATATAGCAGTTGATGAATAATGATAGTTAATAACATACAAAGGGACAAAAAGCATTTAACGAAAGTTACGTTTGATAACGGCAAAGAAATTCTTTTGGATAATGATATCTTAGGCGAGAACGGTATTAAAACGGGCGCTTTTTTGACCGAAGAAGAGGTTGAAGAACTACGCTTTAGTTCGGATTATACACGCGCTAAAAATCGCGCTTTGTGGTATCTTGACAGAATGGATTATACCGAAAAAGCGCTTTATGAAAAACTTGTTAAGGCAGGTTTTGGAAAAAAGGCTTCTGCCGCGGTTATAGCAAGATTTTGCGAACTTGGTGTTATAGACGACCGCCGCTATGCCGAAAGACTTGCCGCCCGCTTTAGCGAAAACAATGTTTCCAAGCGAGAGGCTATGCAAAAAATGGCATTAAAGGGGCTTTCTTACGATTTGATAAAGCAGGTTTTATCCGAACAGGAAACTGATGAGGAAACACAGATTACTAACCTGCTTGAAGGCAAATATGCTTATAAACTAACCCTTGAAAACGGTACGGAAAAGGTTTATGCCGCATTAATCCGTAAAGGATTTTCTTATAGCGCGGTAAAAACGGCTATGAAAAAATATATAGAACAACTTGAATTTTGCGAGGAATATTAAATGTACAAAGTATGTATGGTGTCACTTGGCTGCCCTAAAAACCAAGTGGATGCCGAAATGATGCTTAAAACACTTAGCAGTGCAGGACTGGAACTTACAAGCGCTGAAGCGGATGCCGATGCGATTATTATAAATACCTGCGGTTTTATAGAGTCGGCTAAAGCAGAGGCTATTGAAAATATACTTGAAGCCGCCGAATATAAAAAGGATGGCAGTTGCAAAGCGCTGATTGTTACCGGTTGCCTTGCTGAGCGTTACCGCGATGATGTAACCGAAGAAATACCCGAAGTTGACGTTTGTGTTGGAATAGGTGCAAACAGCAAAATTGCAGATATAGTTGTAAAGGCGATTGAAGGGGATAAAAAGAATTACTTCGGTGAGAAAAGCGACCTTGACTTAAACGGCGAACGTATTCTTGGCGGATATCCTTTTAGTACTTATCTTAAAATAGCCGACGGTTGCGATAATTGCTGTACTTATTGCGCAATTCCTAAAATCAGAGGCCGTATGCGCAGCCGAAAAATAGAGGACTGCGTAACCGAGGCTAAAAAATTAGCCGAAAATGGTGTTAAAGAATTAATCGTTGTGGCGCAGGATACCACCGCTTACGGTGAGGATATTTACGGCGAACCGAAGTTAGCAGAATTGTTGGAAGAACTTTGTAAAATAGAGGGTCTTCACTGGATAAGAACCCTTTATACTTATCCCGACCGAATTGACGACCGCCTTTTAGACACTATTGCGCGGGAAGAAAAATTGGTAAAATACCTTGATATTCCTATTCAGCACGTAAACGGGGATATTCTTAAACGAATGAACCGCAAGGGTGACTCAAAAAGTTTATCTGCACTGATAGACAGAATAAGAACCAAAATTCCGGAAATAACCCTCAGAACTACTCTTATAACGGGTTTCCCCTCAGAAACAGAGGAGCAGTTCACCGAAATGGCTGAATTTGTTAAGGAAAAACGTTTTGACCGCCTTGGTTGCTTTACCTATTCTGCTGAAGAGGGTACAGCGGCGGCAGAATTTGACGGTCAAGTTGAAGAACAGGTTAAAAATGACCGTATGGAAAATATAATGGAAACCCAAATGACCATTGCGGCAGAAAAAAATGAGGAAAAAGCAGGTAGCCTTACCGAGGTTTTAATTGAGGGCTGGGATGATTACATTAAGTGCTATTTTGGCAGAACTCCTGCCGATGCCCCTGAAATTGACGGTAAAATTTTCTTTATGTCTACTAAACCTCTAAAAATAGGGGATTTTGTAAAGGTCAGAATTAACGATTCAATAGAATATGATTTGTTAGGTGAATTAGAAGATTAAATCACCCTTAAATCTTACTAATAAAATTGAAAGGATTGTTTTTTATGAACACACCGAATAAATTAACCCTTGGAAGAATGATTGCAACACCTATTTTTATGGCTGTAATGCTTATAGCATTTCCTTATCACTATACTGTAGCGCTTGTGTTGTTTATTGCCGCTTCGCTTACCGATTTAATTGACGGTAAAATGGCAAGAAAATATAATATGGTTACCGATTTCGGTAAATTTATGGACCCCCTTGCTGATAAAATGCTGACTACAGGTGCATATTTAGGCTTTATGTTTATTTACGGCGGCAGTGATTTTGCCTGGCATATAGTTGCCATTACATTTATTGTCCTTTTTAGAGAATTTGCGGTTTCTTCTATCCGCCTTGTAGCAGTAACAGCAGGCGGTAAGGTTGTTGCGGCTAATATGTGGGGCAAGTGCAAAACCGTTAGCCAGATGGCAGGTATTATTTTAGCACTTTTTGTATATGCTTTAAATGAATTTGTGCCTTTGTCGGTTAGCCTTTTTGCGACACTTGATATAATTATAGTTGCGCTTTTCTGGTTATCGGCAATACTTTGTGTGATTTCGGGCGCAATTTATATTTACGGCGGTAAAGAGTATATCGCAAATGCAAAATAAGCAGTAGGTGACAAATTTGTTCAGCAGATTAAAAGAGGATATAAAGGCTTTTCGCGACCGCGACCCTGCCGTTAAAAGCAGTTTGGAAATAATGTTCTTATACCCAGGTTTTAAGGCTATAAGAATGCATCGCAGAGCGCATTTTTATTATAAACACGGACTGTTTTTTCTAGCGCGTTACGTTTCACAAAGAGCGGCACGCAAAACTGGGATTGAAATTCACCCCGGTGCTACTATAGGAAGACGGTTGGTTATAGACCACGGCACAGGTATCGTTATAGGCGAAACTACCGAGATTGGTGACGATGTACTGATTTACCAAGGGGTTACTTTGGGCGGTACCGGTAAAGATACAGGAAAACGCCACCCAACCATTGGAAATAACGTAATGATAAGTGCAGGCGCAAAGGTTTTAGGACCTTTTAAAATAGGGGACAATTCACGCGTGGCGGCAGGTGCTGTTGTGCTTGAAGAAGTGCCGCCTAACTCTACGGTTGTGGGCGTTCCTGCGCGAGTTGTAAGGCAGGACGGTAAAAGGGTTGTAAATCCGCTTGACCAAATTCATATACCTGACCCTGTAAAACAAAAAATGGACGATATGGATAACCGTATTGCAGAACTTGAGGGTCTTATTTCTACTTTAGGAGAGAGTAAAAAATGAAAATTTTCAACACATTAACACGTAATAAGGACGAATTTAAACCTATAACCGAGGGCGAGGTTAAAATTTATGCCTGCGGACCTACAGTTTATAACTATATTCATATCGGTAATGCAAGACCTCTTTGCGTTTTTGATGTTTTGCGCCGTTATCTTGAATGGCGCGGTTTAAAGGTTAATTTTGTTCAGAATTTTACTGATATAGATGATAAACTTATTAAAAAGGCTAACGAAGAGGGTATTACTGTACCCGAAGTAGCAGAAAGATATATTGAGGAATTCTGGACCGACGCTAAGGGACTTAACGTGCGCGAAGCGACAGTTCACCCAAAAGCCACCGAGAATATAGAACAAATTCAGAATATTATTTCCTCGCTTGTGGAAAACGGATATGCTTATACCGCAGGCGGTGACGTTTACTATAGAGCCAAAAAATTCGGCGGTTACGGAAAACTTTCCCACCAACCGCTTGAAGATTTGGAGGCAGGTGCCCGAATTGAAACGGGCGATATTAAGGAAGACCCAATGGATTTCTGCCTTTGGAAAGGCGCAAAGCCGGGTGAACCGTATTGGGAATCACCTTGGGGAAAAGGCAGACCGGGTTGGCATATAGAATGTTCTGCTATGGCAGGAAGATATCTTGGTAAAACTATTGATATTCACTGCGGCGGACTTGACCTTATATTTCCGCACCACGAAAACGAAATTGCACAAAGTGAAGCCGCAAACGGTTGCGAATTTGCGCATTATTGGATGCATAACGGCTTTATAAATGTAGATAATCATAAAATGTCAAAATCGCTCGGTAATTTCTTTACTGTGCGCGATGTTGCAGAAAAATACGGTTACGAGCCTATTCGCTATCTTATGATTTCTTCTCAGTACAGAAGCCCCATTAACTATTCGGTAGATATTATTGAGCAGGCAAAGAGTTCTATTGAAAGACTTTATAACTGCCGCGATAATATTGATTTTGCAATTAAAAATGCGGCAGACGGCGGCGAAACCCCAGAATTCTTAGAGGTGCATAAAAATGAGTTTATCACCGCTATGGAAGATGACCTTAATACTGCCGATGCTTTGGCGGCACTATTTATGCTTGTGCGCGATATAAATACTTTAATTGCAAACGGTGCCGGTAAGGCTTCTTTGGAGGCTTGTGCCGATACATTCGACCAACTAACGTGGGTATTAGGTCTTGTATACAACCGCAAAACCGAAGCACTTGATAGCGAGATTGAAGAACTTATCGAAAAACGCACAGAGGCTAGACGTAATAAGGACTTTAAAACCGCGGATGAAATCCGCGACAAACTAAAAGATATGGGTATTATTTTAGAGGATACCCCACAAGGCGTAAAATGGACGAGAAGTTAATTAAACGCGAACCTTTAGGTAACGGTTTTTTTGTAAATGTAACACCGCATCACACTTTTGGTACCGATGCGGTGCTGCTGAGTTTTTTTGCTAATGCAAGACAAAGGGATAAACTTGTTGATTTAGGGACAGGCTGTGGAATAATACCTCTTATTATGTTGCGTGACGGTAAATTAAAAGAAGCCGTTGGCGTTGATATAAGCCAGGAGGCAACCTTTTTAGCAGATAAAACCGTTAGCGAATTAAATCTTGAAAATTTTAAGATTATTAATTCTGACCTTAACGATCTTAAAGGTAAGATAGAGTTTGGTTCACATACGCTTATTACCTGTAATCCGCCGTATAAGGCGGCAAATGCAGGGCTTAAAAATCCTGATAGTGTGCATAGAGTGGCGCGGCATGAGGTTGCCTGCACTCTTGAAGATATAGTTGAAGTAGCGGCAAAACTTTTGCAGACAAGCGGCAGATTTTGTATTTGCCAAAGACCCGAGCGTCTTAGCGAAATTATGAATTTAATGCACCAATATAAAGTTGAACCTAAAAGACTAAGGCTTGTTTGCCAAAGAAAAGGCGAAGAGCCGTGGTTAGTGCTTGTAGAGGGTAGGCGTTCAGGCAATACAGGGCTTAGAATTGAACCTACACTTTATGTAGAAGAAAACGGGGAGTTTTCTTCCGAAATGATAAAAATTTACGGAAGTTATAAGGAGGCGTATCTTTAATTGAGCGGAAAACTTTATGTTGTCGGTACGCCAATTGGTAACCTTGGCGATATGAGTCCGAGAGCGGTTGAAACCTTAGAAAAGGTGGATTTTATTGCCGCTGAAGACACAAGGGTTACGGTGAAACTTCTTAATCATTTTGAAATTAAAAAAGAAATGCTTTCTTATTATGAGCATAATAAAAATACCAAAGGTAATCTTATTATTGAGCGTATGCTAAGGGGTGAAAACTGCGCAGTAGTTTCGGATGCGGGTATGCCTGCTATTTCTGACCCGGGTGAAGACCTTGTACGAAAAGCGCGGGAAGCAGGTATTGAAGTGGAATCAGTACCGGGACCGAGTGCGCTTATAACCGCAATTAGTATATCGGGATTTCCTTGTGGCAGATTTTGTTTTGAGGGCTTTCTTTCAATGAATAAAATCAGTCGCAGAACCCACCTTGAAGCCTTGAAAAAGGAAGAGCGGACAATGGTGTTTTATGAAGCACCTCATAAATTGCCTGCTACCCTTAAAGATATGTTGAATTATTTCGGGGATAGAAAAATTGTGCTTGTAAGGGAACTTACCAAATTGCACGAAACGGTAAATCATACTACTTTGAGCGAAGCGGCGGAGTATTATTCCGAAAATGCGCCTAAAGGTGAATTCGTTTTAATAGTTGAAGGTGCCACTGAAGAAAAAACCGAATACACGCCCGAAGAAGCGGTAGCCCTTGCTAAAAAATTTGTAGATGAGGGCAAGTCTACTTCGGCGGCGGCTAAAGAAGCGGCAGAAATCACAGGAGTTAAAAAAGGCGATATTTATAAATGCATACTTAAAGAGCATTAGGGAGAAGTTATGAGCGATAAGGATTTTAAATTTGATTTTTATATCGGCGGTGACGAAAGTGCTGAAACTGCCGAAAATGAGAATATACAAAACTCTGAAATAGAATCAGAAATACTTCTTAACGACTTTGTCAAGCAAGAGTCCGCAACTACACATAAAAAAAGCCAAAATATATTTACCAAATTTAAAAAATGGTGGAAAATGCGTAAAAAATGGCAAAAAGCGGTTATGATAACGGTCGTTTCCGTAATTCTGGCCTTGGCTATATTTTTTGGTGTGGTATGGGGTGTAGTTCGTGCAGAATTCGATTATAACTATAATCAAATTACTGGCGACCACGAAGACCTTGGTATTGAAAATGTAATTGATAAAGATATCGTGAATGTTGCGCTTTTTGGAATAGATACTAGAAGTCTTAATTCATTTAAGGGCAATTCTGACAGTATTATGGTTTTAAGCCTTAATACCGAAACCAAAAAAGTAAAAATTATTTCTTTAATGCGCGATACTTTGGTTCCTATAACCTATAACGGTAAAACTTCGCATAATAAAATCAACTCAGCCTATGCTACGGGTGGACCTGAACTTGCAATTAAGGTTATAAACTCAAATTTCGGGCTTGATATTACCGAATATGCTACTGTAAACTTTTTCGGTATGGTTGATATTATTGATGCCGTAGGCGGAATTGAGGCGGAACTCACCTCTGCTGAAACAGCAACTGCTTCAAGAAATATGTATGCCATTAACGGATGTATTCTTGAAATTTGTAATAAACTCGGCATAAAACCTGAGCAGTATTATATAACAAGCGCCGGCAAACACCACCTTAACGGAATTCAGGCGGTTGCATATTCGCGTATAAGATATGTTGCTAATATTTGGGGCACTAATAACGATTACGGCCGTACCGACC